>JAJYDM010000045.1 GCA_021777475.1 Actinomycetes bacterium
CTCCAAGCAACATCGCTCCACCATAAGAATCAGGGTCAAGGGCCGACCATAAATCCATAAGCTTGGGAAATGCCAATTCGAATACCTTTGGGCCATCCTCACCACCTTGAAGAGCACCTATCACCGCCTTGGCGACTGCCCGTACACCGCCCTCCAGTGTCTTGAGCACAACATTTCCAGTAAAACCGTCCGTAACCACAACATCCACGCGATCGGACATTACGTCTCTTCCTTCAACATTGCCAATGAAGGTGATCCCTTTGACCTTGTCAAGAAGCTGGTGTGTCTCCTTGACGAGCGAGTTGCCTTTGGACTTCTCCTCTCCAATAGACATCAGACCAACCATGGGGTTGGCGATATCGAAGGCCTCGCGTGCAAAAATGGATCCCATTTGGCCAAACTGGACCAACCAGGAAGGCAAACATTCGGAGTTGGCGCCTGAATCCAGAAGAACGGTCGGCGTTGACCCAGGCACAGGGATGGTCGTGGCAATAGCAGGCCGGGCAACACCTTTGATTCTGCCCATTTTCAACAAAGCCGATGCCATGGCCGCACCTGTGTTTCCGGCAGATATCATTGCGGATGCCTTCTTATCCCTGACGAGCTCGGCACACCTTACCAAGGAGGAATCCCGCTTTGAGCGAACCGATGATGCCGGATCTTCATCCATCGTAATAACCTCGGCGGCCTCGAAGACTTCGAAATCAGTCAGCTTTTCCAGGGTCTCCGCTCTTCCGACCATGACAATCGGTACAGACAGCTCGTCTCGAGCTCTTCTGGCGCCTTCAATTACAACGTCTGGTGCATTATCGCCACCCTCAACGTCCAGCGCAATTGGCAGCACTTCTACCCTACTTGAATGGCCTGACGGCCGTGGTACCATCCGCATGCAGGACATACCACATGTGGCTGCTTTGAAGCATTACACTGCGGGCAAACGCTGCGTGCTGGAAGCTTCAAAGTCCAGGCTGATGCTCTCTTCGACCTGGTTTTCGCCTTTGAGGTTTTCCGCTTAGGAACCGCCATCTTATCTCTCTCTCAAAAATCTTTGGATCCGTTAAATTCTCGGGATTCGACCGACATATTATAGGTGCCCAGAACCACCTTTGCGCACACGCGCAGTTGCTTTACAGCTCAAACAACGATTATAAGACCTATATCCTAACGGTCTTCATCCGTCAGAACGTCGAGCGCGCCCCATCTCAGGTCGATTGGCTGATTGTCACACCCGCAGAGACCCGTGTTCAATTCCGCACCGCAACTGGCACAAAGACCCTTGCACTCCTCAGTGCATAACGGTGCCAAAGGAAGATCCAGCAGAACCTGGTCCTTAACCATTTCACTCAGATCAATCACGTCTCCCGAGTAGGTATATGTGTCGCCTTCTGAAAAAACGTCGGCTCCAGATTCAACTCTCTCATAAAGTTCTCGAACCGGAATTTCCATAATCCCTGATGCCAGTCCCAGGCAGCGTCTGCACTCGCCTTTCCAGGTGGTCATAATTCTTCCGGTGACAAGAATCCCACCATGAACAGACTCGGCAATTCCATCAACTTCAATCAATTCGACCTCTTCGACGTATGAAGACGATAATTTCAGATCCGAAAGTTGGCCGCTAAGGTCAAAACTTGCCACCGATCCAGGCTCTTTGCGAAGCCGTGTAACCCCAATGATGAAAGAATGCTTGAAACTCATTCGAAATCCTGATCAAAAAAAGGCGTGCTATCCAGCTCGGCCTCAGAACCCCCAAGAGGATCAGAAGGGTCGAAGGGCTCATCGAAAGTAGGCGCAAGTTTTGCTCTTCCTGCTTTGACGGACTTTTCAATTGCTTCCAGCGCAATTTCGAATCCGGCTAACTTCTGATCCACAAAGTCTTGGGCAGCATACTTCAAACGCGCTGCCTCTTCTTTGGCTGATTGAATCATTCTATTGGCATTCTGGTTGGCCTGCCTCATAATCTCGGTCCGCGCCACTAACCGCTCCGCCTTCGCGGTAGCGGCAGCAATTATCTCATCCGCCTCGAAATGAGCCTTATCTGCGATATCGTGACGCTCTCTCAATATCAACTGGGCATTGTGGATTTCTATTGGCAACGCTTCGAGCGCGGCATCAACAAGGAACAAGATCTCATCTCGCGGCACCAGCACCGAAGCGGAAAGCGGCATGGCCTTCGCATTTTCAACCAGTTCAGCAATGGCAGAGAGCGCCTCTTGGAGAGTGATCCTTTGTTCCGAAAACTCGTCGTTATTCAATTATCCACCTGTGGTGATATATAGTGCCGAATTGTCAACTAGCGAACGCTCTCCGCGAGAGCCATCGCCACTGGTGGAGGTACCATCGAAGACACGTCCCCACCGTAATGCCAAACCTCTCTCAATAATCGTGACGCCAAAAAAGAAAACTCCGCGCTTGTCGGGATGAAAACCGTATCGATTCCTGAAAGCTCTCTGTTCATCTGAGCCATCTGGAGTTCGTTTTCGAAGTCAGATACCGCACGCAATCCCCTAATTATGACAGATGCGCCCATCTGTTTCGCAAGTGTCACCACCAATGTCGAAAGTCCGACGATTTCAACATTACCAATGTGGGCAACGCTCTTTTCTATCATTGCCTCTCTCGCCTGAAGTGAGAATAGAGGTCCGGCCTTTTGGGGATTTCGCATTGCTGCAACCACTACCCTGTCGAAGAGCTGAGACGCCCTCTCAACAATTTCAAGGTGACCGTTGTGAAATGGATCAAACGAACCGGGGAAAAGAGCGACTATCAACTAACTCACAGTACCTTTCTCAACTACCAGCATCTGAACCCAAAAGCAATGTCACTACTGTAGTTCCATACTTCCGCTCCAACAATTTCACGACTCCTTGTGGGACCTGCAACGGCTTTCCGGTCTCACATACCATGATGCCCGCAGGAACATTCAGCACTAGGTCGTCCCACTCATTGAACACATAGGGAGGATCCAGAAACGCGATGTCGAAGCGGTCACCCTTATAACTTTCAAGAAAACTCTTATATTTGGAGTTTATGACCCTAAAACGGCTCGATTCGACCTGAAGTCGAGCCAGATTCTCGATTATGACTCTTGTCGCCGCTCTAGAGTGATCAACAAAGTACGCCTCCCTCGCTCCGCGTGACAGCGCCTCGATCCCCATGGCTCCCGTACCAGCAAACAGGTCGAGAACCGACTTGCCTTCAATTCCAAACCTTGACCACAAAATGTCGAATATAGACTTCCTCACCCTTGACGAGGTGGGTCTCGTGGACTCAGGGACTCCCGACAACAGCTTTCGACTCTTGTTCGCACCTGTTAGCACCCGCACAGAATCAAACTTAGCAAATTTGACCTTGCCAGCAGCACCACACCAGCAACGACAACAAAAGAATACAGGAAAACTTGGGCTGAGACCTCTTCGGATTCGGACTCGGGGTACAACCGTTTTATGGTCAAATCACCTCGTTCAGCCGAGAAACAGAAATTCAGATTCTTCGGGATCCTGGAATGCTCTGATCTCATCGGCAAGGGCAGGGTAGCTAGTCATCAAAGGGTCATCTCCAACCACTTCTTTGGCAATCACCTGTGCAGTTGCTACAAGGTCCCGATCTCGGGCAAGAGAGGCCAGCTTTAGGTCACTCCTACCCTTTTGGCGACGACCAAGTATTGTGCCCTCGCCACGAAGTTCCAGGTCCTTTTCGGCAAGAAAAAACCCGTCCGTCGAAGCAACCAAAGCCTCGAGACGGGGGTTTGAATCCGCTGGGCCAGCCGGGGCGATCAAATAGCAATAGCTGCGATGCTCACCACGCCCAACCCGTCCCCGCAGCTGGTGAAGCTGGGCTATGCCGAAGCGATCCGCATTTTCAATAACCATCACAGTGGCATTCGGAACATCGACACCAACTTCGATCACCGTGGTCGAGACGAGGACATCAAGGTTGTGGAGACGAAAATCCTCCATTACCGCCTCCTTTTCTCTTGGCAGCATCTGACCATGGAGAAGTCCGAGTCGGAGTCCCGCCAGATCACCAGCTCTTAGTCTCTCGAACTCCTCGGTAGCTGATTTGGCAATAATCCTCTCAGACCCTTCTATCAGAGGACACACCAAGTATGCTTGACGGCCATCCGCCACCTCAGAACGCACCCTCTCGATGACCTGAACGTACTCCTCCTCTGACTTTGCCCACCTCGTAAGGATTGGTGTCCTACCTGGAGGGAGTTCGTCGAGTATCGTCAGATCCAAGTCCCCGAATACGGTCATGGCTGCGGTTCTCGGAATCGGAGTCGCGGTCATTACCAATACGTCTGGGTCAAGACCATGGCCGGTTCGCCCGCGCTCCCTCAATACCGCCCGCTGCTCGACACCAAATCTGTGCTGCTCATCAACGACAACTGCACCAAGCGCATGAAATCTAACTCCCTCAGAGATCAACGCATGGGTCCCCACGATTATGTCAATCGCACCCGAGCTCAGCTCATCAAGAATTTTGCGTCTGGCGGCCGCAGGAGTCTTGCTGGACATCATCTCTACCCTAACTTGGCGCTCACTGTCTTCAAAGAGACCGGTATCGCTGGACCCTGGCACATTAAATCCCTTGAGTAGCTGGGACAGCGTTATCCAGTGCTGTTCGGCCAGCACCTCGGTTGGAGCCATCAATGCGCCTTGGTAGCGCCCTTGCACTGCCATGAGAAGCATACCCAACGCGACAAGCGTCTTTCCCGAACCCACGTCCCCTTGAAGAAGCCTGTGCATGGGGATCGGAGACCTCAGGTCGTTAGCTATCTCATCCAGCGCCCTCTTCTGGGCGGTCGTCAAATCAAAACTGAGAGATGAGAAAAAGCTTCTGACCAATGTGGACTCACCGCTTGGCGCAACGGAATCCCATTCTGAAAACAGTCCGGCATTCAGGCGGGAGGTGTGCACGATACTTCCAAACATTGGCGAGACAGCATGAGAAATTCCCTTTGAACTGCGGGCAGTTTCTACCTTCGATTTACGCAGCATCAATTGGAGACGGAAAAGCTCGTCAAAAGCTAGCCGCCTCTTTGCGGCCATCGCCTCACCAATCGTCGCAGGAACGTGGACTCCTCTGACTGCCTCCGTCCTTGTCATTAGCTCAAGCCTGTCAAGAACGTCCTTAGGAACTGGATCAACCAAGTCCCCGGTCCTAGCGAGAGCATCTTCGACCAGCTTCGCTATCTCCCACGACGGCAGACCTGACTTCTCTGACTGAGGATAGATAGGAACTATCCTGCCAGTTCTGTCTCCAATAAGATCCACAATTGGGTTTGACATCTGAGTGACGCGGCGAAATCGCTCCAACTTGCCGAAAAACGCCCCCTCCACTCCCTCCTTAAGCTGTTTTGCTCGCCATGGCTGGTTAAAGAAGACTACGTGAAGGTAACCGGTACCGTCGAAAGCATCGACTTCAACAATTGTCTTGCCGGTCCGGGTTCTGCGCACTTGAACTCGCCGCACACGAGCGAGAATCAGCGCCTCTTCCCCAACCGCCAAATCGACCAGAGATGCCTGTTTTGTACGGTCAACATATCGTCGGGGATAGTAGGTGACTATATCGAAAACGGTTTCGACACCAAGTTCCGACAGCGCCCTGGCCGTCTTCTCACCGACCCCCCTCAGCCTTGTCACAGGCAGGTCAATTAGCGAAACTAGATCTCTGATAGCCAGACCTCTGGAATTCGGACTTTTTTGCGTGCAACAACACTCATGACAGCATATTAGTTAGCTGTGACCATTACATTTTCCCAGGTATTACTCTACGCCAAAAAGGTAGGGGTAAAGAGGCTGTCCACCATGGTGAATCTCGATTTCGACCTGCGGCCACTTCGCCGCTATCCATTCGGAGATCTCTCGGGTAACCGCCTGGGTTGACCCTTCCCCTTCAATCACCGTAACAATCTCCGAACCAGGGAAGATAAGGATCTGCAACATCTTTTTCGAGGCCTCAGACAGTGATGGCTCAACCGATAGGATGCCCTCTCTTCCAATGCCTATGAAATCACCCTTTGCAATTCTGCCCCCTGCCCACTTCGACGACCGTATGGCACGGGTGACCTCGCCAGCAACCACACGCTCCACACTTTGGCTCATGGTCTCAATGTTTTCGAACACTTCGGCTGCGGGGTCAAACTCCATCAGCGCCGCAAACCCCTCTACCACTCCCCGCGTCGGAAGTACGACAACGTGGCGAGAACTCAATTCGGAGGCCAACTGTGCCACGGGAATGACATTTGGATTGTTCGGCAGGATAATTACCTGCTCTGCCTCAAGTTCATCTATTGCAGCGACGAGATCAGACGTGGAAGGATTCATCGATTGCCCTCCCATGACTATCCGATTTACCCCCATCGATCTGAATATGCGGCCGACACCTTCACCATTTGCAACCGCCACGACCGCTGTGACGGCACCTTGATCGGAAACTCCCAATGGATCCGGAGCGCCACTCCCATGAGCCGCGACGACCCAACGCTCCTCGCTCACCTGCTCAGACAGGTCGGTTACCCGTATGCTCCTAGGCCGTCCGGCCTCGATACCGGCCTCGATAGAAGCACCAATGTCGTCGGTATGGATGTGACAGTTCCACAGTCCATTCTGGCCAACTACGACGATTGAGTCACCTATTCCCGCCCACACCTCTCTGAATCCTTCAACGGCAGCATCAGTGGCCTCAAGAAGGAACATCACCTCGTATTTGAGCTCCGACACGTCTCCATATTGGTAACCTCGGTCCTGAAAGACCTCCACCAGATCGTTTGGACCGGCGACACCTGGTTCAAGCCATGGCATCTCCAATTGCTTCCATTGTGGATCCAAGGCCTTGGCAACCGCATCGACGAATAACACGAATCCAGCACCGCCGGCGTCAACAACATTTGCCTCTGCAAGTATCGGAAGAAGACGCGGGGTCTCAAGCAACGCCTCCACAGAACTATTTCGAAGAAGATATATCGATCTAATCGGATCATCCATCGGCAATGTCCTGGCAGTATCCGCGGCTCTACGCGCGACCGTCAGAATAGTTCCTTCGACCGGCTTGAGAACAGCTTTATCCGCCAGTTCGGAGCCCCTCTGCAAACCCCAAACCACACCTTGAAGAAAGTCCCGGTCAGATTCGCCCGCCAACCTCACGCCCTCTGCGAAGCCGCGAATAATCTGAGAAAAAATGACTCCGGAGTTTCCACGTGCACCCATGAGAGCGCCTTTTGATATTGCCGATACACAGTCTTCAATGTCATCGAAGTTGGAATCGCTGGCGCGAATCTCCGCAAGCACGGACTGGAAAGTCAGTGACAGATTCGAACCTGTATCTCCGTCGGGAACTGGGTAGACATTGAGCCTGTTAATTGACTCTTTAAAGCGCCCCAGAAACTCTACGGAGGACTCGATTACCTCGATTAACTTTTTAGTAGACAACTCTTGAGCATGATCCATCGGCGCAAATGCTAATATAGAGGATCGCGATTGAACGCATTTCCTGCGATTCATCATAGAATTAATCGAGCAATTTTCAGCGTCTAGGCAAGAGGTGTATCAAAGTGGCATCGGTATGTGAAATCTGCGGCAAAGGACCGGCCTTTGGCATGACAATCAGCCACTCACACCGTCGCACAAAGCGACGCTGGAACCCAAACATCCAGAGAGTGCGCGCCATTGTTGGTTCATCGACGAAGAAGATGAACGTGTGCACCTCATGCCTCAAGGTTGGCAAGGTCCAAAAAGCAGTCAGATAAGGACGGGTCAGTTTGACCTTCGATGCTTTCCTGTTTCAGTCCTTCGGCGGGCCAAACGTGGAATCTGACATAATCCCATTTTTGGAAAATGTCACTCGTGGTAGAAACATTCCCCGAGAACGACTGGACGTGGTTGCCAATCAATACCGCATATTTGGTGGCAAGAGTCCAATAAATGAGATCAATAGTGCAATCATCGAACGGCTTGCAACCGCCTTTCTAAGTCATGGAATCGAACTGCCTATCTACTTCGGCAACCGCAACTTTGAACCCTACGTTTACGATGCCCTCGCACAGATGAAAGAAGACGGCAGAAAAAGAGCGATCGCCTTCGTGACTTCGGCGTTCGGCTCATTCTCTGGCTGCAAACAGTACAAGCTTGATGTCGAGATGGCTCGATCTCAAATCGGACCCGACGCTCCGGAAGTGGTCAAGGTAAGACACTACTACTCCCACCCGGGATTTATTGAGCCGCTGATCGAGAACTCAGTGACGGCCCTGGAAAGTCTCCCCGAGCCACACTCAGCGGAATTGGTATTTACGGCGCACTCAATCCCGCGTTTCATGGCCGACACATCCCCGTACCTTCAGCAACTTAACCGGGCGGTCAATCTGGTGGCTGCAGGCATCCAAGAAAAGACGGGACGCCCTCACCGCTTCTCCCTGGTATTTCAGTCACGTACAGGCCCACCTAACCAGCAGTGGCTAGAGCCCGACGTGTCAGACCACTTGAAAACGCTTTCATCAAAAGGTGTACGAAATGTAGTGGTGATACCAATAAGTTTCATTTCAGACCATATGGAAGTTATATACGACCTGGACACGCTGGCGGCCAAAACTGCCCGCGAAGTCAACATCGCCTACGCCAGAGCCGGAACGTCTTCTAACTCTCCCCAGTTCATCGATATGATCGTTGATCTGACCAGAGAACTCCTCGATCCAACCCATAACGCCAAGTCTCTTGGAGGCTTCACCGATGTAAACGGCTGTTCGGCGGTCTGTTGTCCATCGCAGCCAAATCGCTAGCCCTAATTTCAGGAAAATCCTCCTAGTGTCACAGGGATTTGGTCAATTCCGGCCTACTGGATTTCTGCAAGTGCAGCTAATAAATTGCTGATTCTCGGATTCGAGAATGTATTGCCCTAAGGATAAGACGGCATTGGTCAATCGCTTGACAGGGTTGAATATGTGGTAACCTTCTTCATCCGTGAGAAGACCAGGAGGAATCGATCCACCGGTACGAACTACACCAAGCAGCAACTTGTGAGATCTGATGACAAGATCAAAGACATAGCCGATGAGCAAATCACCAACTGCTTCTTCGTCTAGGGATCCAAAGCAGAAAGAGCTGAAATTTTAGAGACAGGAGACTTCCAAAATGTCGATCTCTCCTATCTATCGGCATCCGAAGTGAAAAGTCTTGGTCCTAAACTTTTGGCCACCAGCTTCTATGACCGTCTCGGGATGGGAAAAGTGCTTGGTGATTGAGGTTTTCCAGATAAAGAACAAGGTCTGGCCAAAGCGGTGACATGTGCCAGACTTATCGAGCCGGGATCAGATCTTTCGACCTGGCGCCACCTTGGCTCCAACACTGCACTTTCTGAACTAATCGACGACTCTATTGCAAGTGTTCCCAAGGACCCGGTCTACGACATTGCAGACGCTCTTTATGAAAACAAAGACGCAATCGAATCTTCACTTGTAAAACGTGAGGCCCAACTATCCGGGTGCGAGGCTATTTCTTTTCGATCTCACCAATGCCTTTTTCGAGGGAAGGGCATTTGGTAACGACTTGGCCCATTATGGACATTCCAAGGAAAAACGCTACAACTGCACCTTGGTCTCTCTGGCTCCATTGGTAGATGACCGGGGACTACCCATATATAGCCGCATATATCCCGGAAATCAGTCAGAGCCGGAGACACTTGATGATGTGCTCAAAAGCATCAAGGACCTTCTAAGGCTGGGACTCTTTAGAGAGGACCTTCCTGGCGTTGTCATGGACAAGGGCATTGCCACCAAGAACAACGTGGCATTGGTCCAGTCCTACGGGATGCCGTACCTGGTGATAGAAAGATCCGACTCTGCCAAGAAATACTTAGACAGCTTCAAAGAGGCCCGTGAGAGTTTTGTTCCAGTCACCAGTTCTGCCGATGAGACCATCTATCTCAAAGACGCAAGTGACACAGACATCAGCGGAGTCCTGTTTGTATCCGAGCGGCGGGATAACAAGGAACAGGCCATTTCAGATCAGGGAACAGCCCGCTTTATCGCTGATGTTGAACGATTAGCCAAATCAGTGAAAACCCAAAACCTACGTAAAGCCAAAAACCATCGAGCGCAGAATCGGCAGACTCTGCAATATGCATCGGTCCATCTCCTGCAGATACTCAATTGAAGTGGTAACCGACGAAAACCATAGGGCCACCAATGTCATCCTGAGAGAAAAACAGGACTACATTGATGAGTCGAAGACCCTCTATGGCACCTATTTGATCGAGACAAATCGTAACGATCTCGAATCTGAGGAGATCTGGCGTCTCTATGTGACCCTTGCCAAAGTCGAAGGTGCAGTCCATGTCTACATGAGTCCCGATGACTTTGAGATAGCATTATCGAAAACCAAGCGCAGCATATAATCGCCTGTCTATTTTTTGGTTAATCTTAAAGAAAGACCGAATCATTAGGAGTGTTTTTCGTCATTGAGGCTTATCGATCAGCTTCGACTTACTTGGATGGCCCACCGGAGCCTTTACTATTGATTTCCACGAAGGGGTCGCCGACCGAACTCGTTAAGGTGACCTCGTTGTTCACTTGATTCACGAATGAGGGCAGATCCGGACGCGATGGGTCTGAATTGCTTTCTTGAATCAGTTGAAAAAATAATGCGGCGTCATATTTTGTAGTCGGGAAGACGCATGATTTTTTACCTTTGCCATCGATTGGAACGAGTGATTTTTTCTGCCTCCGGGATGCTTATTTCGAATGCCGGACATCCTGTCTTGTTCCCCAGAGATCGCCCTACAGAAGCAAAATGCATTACTAGATGGGAAAACATCTAAAAAAACAGGTTAACTTCCCTGATGCAGTTCATTGTTGTCCGGGGACACCAGGACTGCCTCGGGCTTGAAGAAAGCTAATCAGGGTAGCGATGCTAGCCGCATTTCCACGGTTCGAACACCGGCTCTACCTACGAGCATCCCCGAGAGGATGGAGTCAAGCGAGTAGACGATCCCCTGCTAAACATAAGCGTTTGGCTTGCCTGATACCTCGGTCTCCTGGGACCCTACAGCCACGTAGGTGGCGAATGAAGCCGTCACCACAAGAGCGATGGAACGAAGGTCTTTGGTTGTGCTTGACGTCGCGGACAACCATGGCGATCCCCAGTTCAACAGGGTACCCCCTGCCCCTGAAGCGATGAGGCAGGAATCGAAGCCATCATTTTGGCAATAGCCCCCCAAAGCTACTGCGTAGAGGTTCGAGATAGTCCCGCTGGACTGCGAACTCCAGCTGGTTCCATCCGTCGTTGCCAGGATCGTCCCGTTTGCGCCGACTGCCCAGCATAAGGTAGTTGATGGTTGGCAGGTAATTCCAAATAGAGCCTCCGTGCTACCGCTAGTCTGACTCTGCCAGGCGCTCCCGTTCGAAGTGGCAAGTATGACGCCGCCGTAGCCGACTGCCCAGCAACTCGTCGTGCTCGCGCACGCAATTCCGGTCAAGGCGACAGTTGTCTTGCTTGTCTGCGAAGTCCAGGTGGTTCCATCCGTCGTTGCCAGGATCGTCCCGTTTGCGCCCACTGCCCAGCATGTGGTCCTCCCTGGACATGCGACTGCATTCAGTGCATCCGTTGTCCCGCTTGTCTGCGAAGTCCACGCAACACCGGTATCTTGCGTATGAAGGATTGTTCCGTCGGCTCCCACCGCCCAGGCGTCCGAGCTGCCGCTGCCGTTGAAGGCTACGGCATTCAACGTCTCGGTCGTGCCACTGGTCTGAGAATTCCATACGCTTTCGTCAGGGGTCGTTACAACGGTACCGCCGGTGCCAACCGCGATTGCCCCGTCGTTCCCTTGTGACGTTGCCACGCCGAGGAGTTCGGCCTTGCCACCTGGGGCGATCTTTCCGATCTTATTACCCACAAGCTCGGTGAACCAGATGTTTCCGTCAGGGCCCGCCGTGATGCCCGACGGTTGGCTGCCCGAGGTCGGAATGGCATGCTCGGTGATCGTTCCTGATGTTGTGATCTCGCCGACGTTGTTACCACTCTGTTCGGTGAACCAGAGATTCCCGTCAGGGCCTGCAGCGATGCCACGAGGCTGACTGTTCTGAGTCGGAATGGCGTACTCAGTGATCGATCCAGACGTGGTAATCGTGCCTATCTTGTTGCCGGAAGACTCCGTGAACCAGAGATTCCCGTCAGGGCCTGCAGCGATGCCTTCGGGTTGGCTGCCCGACGTGGTGATGGCGTACTCGGTGATTGATCCTGATGTGGTGATTTTTCCGATCTTATTACCCACAAGCTCCGTGAACCAGAGGTTCCCATCAGGCCCTTCAGTGATATCGTACGGATAGGCACCGTTAGTCGGAATGGCGTACTCGGTGATTGATCCTGATGTCGTGATCTTGCCAATCTTGTCTGCCCCGTAGTCCGTGAACCAGAGGTTCCCATCAGACCCCGCAGTGATGTAATAGGGTGCACTCCCTGACGGCAGACTATAAACGTAGGCACTACCGCTGGTGGTGATCTTACCGATAGCACCCGCACCACCGGCGGTGAACCAGAGGTTCCCATCAGGCCCCGTTACAATACCGGTGGGAACCATGCCTGAATTTGCTAGGTTCAATGTGCTTACGCTGCCTGATGTCGTGATATCACCGATATTGTTGCCGGAGGACTCCGTGAACCAGAGGTTCCCATCAGGCCCTTCAGCAATCCCGTTTGGCTGGCTGCTCGTCGTTGGAACAGAGTACTCCTGTATCGAAGACCCCGAGCCTCCTCCAGAGCTGGAAATCGTGAGTGGTGTTGTAAATGTATTATTGGTAAACGATGACTCCGTAATCGAGCTGCCGGAATCCGCCACCAGTGTCAAATAGTAGCTTCCGGGCACGGTTGAGGACGGCAGGCTGAGAGGCTGATTTGCCGTGTAGGTTGCGTTGGTGGCAAGGGGGCCTGATTCAGGAAAGCTTGCCAATAGTTCGGTAGTGGCACCAGAGGTGCTCCCCAGATACCAGGAGTCGTTCCAATTACCTGTTGCGCTGCCAGAACCGATGTTCCGTATAGTCCAACTCACGTTTATTGACGTCCCCGCGACACCGGACGATGGTGTGCTGGCACTTGAGACAGTCAGGTCGGGAGGAGCAGTTCCGGAAAGCGCGAGCGAAAGTGAGCCAACGGCAACGCCACCGATACTATCGCTTACCTGGAATGGAATCGTGAACGTAGCGGAAATAGAGTTCGATGGTGGTGTGCCAGAAAGGACTCCTTTCGACGAAAGGCTCAGCCAGACGGGAAGGGGATATCCGCTTGTAGTTGACGCCTCGGGAATCGACCACGTGAGACCGCTGGCTGCAGGCAGTCCACCACTCGCCTGTAGCGGAACGCTGTATGAAGTCCCAGCGGTTGCCCCTAGTAGAGAGGTCGTGGTTATTGTGAGAGGAGCCACTACCGACAGCCCAAGCGAACTAGCGCTACAGGCTTGGTGGTCAACGCTATCCGTCACGCAGAATCGCAACTGGCTGTAATTGCCTCCCGCCTGAGTTGGTGTGCCTCCAATAATTCCCGTAGCGGGATCAAGGAATAGGCCCGAGGGAAGGGAACCTCCTGAAATCGTCCAAATGGTATAAGGCGGGGTACCCCCTGTTGCCGCCAGCTGCTCAGAGTATGGAACTCCCTGTTCCGCGGTGGCAAGGCTTTGCGTCGTTACTCCCAGTTCTGCTACAACATCAAGGGTCAGTGTGACCGTGGCTTGGGTTTCCCAATAGTCCGACGCTGTCACATTAAGTGGTGCGGAAGAATTGCTGACAGCCGTTGGGATTCCCGAGATTGTACCCGTTGCAGGGTTGAGAACGAGTCCAGCCGGGAGGGAGTCAACGGACCCAAGGGCCCAATAATAAGGACTTGAACTGGAAGAAGATGAAGCGGTGCAACCTGATACTGTCGAACCAGACACGCTGCAAGTTCCAAGATTGATCTGTCCGACGTCTCTAGCGGTTCCCCCTGTCGCCGCAAGACTCACCGAATATGGGACGTTGTAGATGGCAGGAGGAAGGGAACTCGTGGTTATGACCGGATCGGTTACGACGACTATCGATTCCGCAACTGAGAGCTTGTTGCCAATTGCGGTATCCGTGACGGACGCCAAGAAGCGATATGTGCCGGTTTGGCCAGTGGTCCCTGAGACAGTGCCGTCGCTTCCAAGAGTGAAGCCATTCGGCAGAGAGCCTCCAGCCATGGTCCATGAGAATGGTCCCACGCCGCCTACGTGGTTAGCGGATGCCGAGTAGGGCACGCCAACATCGGCCGATATCATGTTTGGAGCAAAGATCACCTTTGGAACTACCCGGAGTCGAAGGTACGCCGACTTCCAAGAGCCCCCACTCGAATCGTTTACCTGGACCCTTAGGTTGAAGGTTCCAGTCTGGGAAGTTGTTCCGGTGAGCGATCCCGCCTGGGATAACGCGAAGTTCCGGGGAAGAATGGATCCAGCCACCAGGCTCCATTTCAGCGGCGCAACCCCGCCTTCAGACGCGAATGTGAAGGAATAAGGCTGTCCCACCTCCGCTGGAGGGACCGAGAAGCTGGTGACAGCCACTCCTACCGGCAGCCACAAATACCATTGCACCGAGGAGCCAAGGTTGTCGGTGAGCGTTACCCCGAGAAGAATGCTGGTGCAGCCCTGCCACACCGTTCCATTACCCAATGTCGAGATGGTTCCATTGACGAATTGTAGATTGCAGGTCGTCAGGGCACCGCCGCCCTGGAATAGGGTCCATTTATAGCCACCGCTTCCGCCACTAGCTGACAGGCTCGCACTGTAGGTCTTTCCAATGGCTGCCGACGGCAGAATTTGCGTTGTGACTTGTGGTGGAGGAAGAATTTGAACGTTGAACGATTGCGTTGCGACCCCACCGAAAGCATCTTTGGCTTGAATCTTGACGGTATACGTTCCTGCGGATGAAGCGAGTGGGGTGCCAGATATCTGGCCGGTGTTCGGGTCGAAGGTCAGTCCAGGTGGGAGTTCGTCGAAGGTGTTTCCGGTACTGCCAAGCGAGGTTCCCTCGATCTTCCAGTCATAAGGGCCAGAGAATCCCAGATAGAGCCCGTTTGCGCCGATCATTGTAGCGGCGTAGGGGGCGCCAACCTCACCGTTTGGCGGGCTGGATTCAAGCACTCCATTCACGCTCACTTTCATCGACAATGGAGGCAGGACGTGCACAAGCTGAGTTCCACAGCCCGTGCCGCCGAGTGCGTCCGTGACGGTTACGGGAAGCTGGTAATCGCCAGCGGATCCTATAGAGGGGGTGCCGCTGACGGTTCCTGACGATGGGTCCATATTGACGCCCGGAATCCTTGTTCCAGATGACGCGCACTGTGACATTGTCCATTGGTACGGACCTTGGCCGTCCGTCACTCCCGGGCTAAAGGAGAACGGTCTGCCCTCTTCGGTCCAAAGTGGCGTAGAGTTGTAGGTGTCGGGTAGCACCACTAAGGGTTGGTAAAGCACCGGTGGAAGGCTTAGGGTGTCCGTTGCGGTGGTGGGCGGATTGAAACTGTCTACTACCTGCATGGGCTGGTCCGTGGAGCCCGATGTGACCGAAGAATTTGCACTTGAATCCAACGGGGTCCCTTCGACCGTGCAGTCCGTTGTAGTCGCCGTGGAGTGGGAGTGGTACTCTAAGCCCGTTGTGCCGAACTCTGTTATGATGTTTTGTAGCCCAGGCGGGTCAGGGCAGTTGTAGGGTGGGGTTCCACCCTGGTCGGCCTGTGTTAGCGGGATCTGGTAGGTTCCTGTACGGTTGTACGGTAATCCGAATTCAGCTGTCGGAAGTGGGACGCTCTGAGGATGGACTCCGGGGATAACCGGCAACACGAGATAATAGTATGACACGTTTCCGAGGACGTCGGTAAGCTCCGCCACAATGTTTAATGTGTTGCTTTTGTAGCTTAGCGGCAGGCCCGAAATAGTTACAAGGCCCGTCTTGGAAATCTGAACGGGAATCCTGGATGGATTGCTGTAAGCCTGCGAAAATGTTATCGGTCCACTTGGAACATTGAACCCAGCTCCGCTTCCTGTATATCCTTGAGCTTGTAACTGGTAGGTATAGGGAGTGGTGAGTTGCCCAGTTTCGATCTCCGGGAGATTGACTGTGTTCGAACTGGATGACGGAGTGGAGATGACGGGATTCGACGCGGCGAAGGTCACGCTAAAAATTGGAATGGTCAGCTGGGCGTTCAGCCCAATGCTGAAGAAGCCGAAGGACCAGCTGGCTTGGAAGCCGACTGCAGCCTCTAGCCCAGCGCCGACAGCCCAAGTCGGCTGGGTCTGCTGAAACTGCGCTTTGGCAAAGCCATCGAGGCCGATAAATGGCCCAATCAAAGGCAAACCATTTGTCCAGGGACTGAGGCCGATCGCGAATGTCACCTTGGGTCCCAATGAAAGTTTGATGTATCCGCTGGCAGATGCACCTGGAGTGAAGCTGTTTTGGGGCGTGTAGCTGTCAATGGGGGCAAGCTGCCCGTTTGAATAGGATGCACCTACCTGTAACGTGAATCCTTGTGTTCCCGACGCCGTCAGCGTTACGTCAGCCTCCGCTTTAGCAGTCGCATCGATCTCGAATACAGGCGTGATGTAGATTACTATGGGTCCCAGGGTGATAGGTATTCCACTCGCAATCAGGGGCACTTTAGCGACAATGGGCACTGTGAACTGACATGCAATTCCTGCGGCGATCTTGGCGCTGTAACTGACACTCTCTACCACTGTCATATAGGCATCTGCCTGGAGGCCGGACCCAGCCGACCAAGTCGCGTCGAAGTGCGGGGTGATTGTGAAAGTGGGGGGTTGAACCGTGATGTTTCCCCAGGAGCCGGAGCCGTCGATCAGGCACTGCGCTCCCGGGCTACTGCCGCTGTTCGATGTCAAAGGACCCAGGTGCCGTCGACTTGGGACATTCTGGGCCATGAGAGAGCGCATCTGGGATTGGCTGATCTGCACTGAACTTCCAGCAATCTGGAAGCTTCCCTGTGATACAGCATCCATAAGACCGGCATGAGCGGTTGTGACAAAAACGCTACTGCCGCTCACAGCCATGCTCGTGATCTTTACCAGGAATCCCTGCGGTGCGTTCGTCGCTGGAGGCACGTCGAGCACGTCTCCAACCTGAAGGTTTGCAAGATCAGCAGGCTCGCTTCCCGTCCAGCTGAATGTGAGGTTGGAGCCGTCGGAAGAAGCAGTCGTTAGGTCTGTGGTGTCAGAGGCTGTCAGTACCTTGGTGGTAGTGGGTACCGTTGTCAGGTAGCTAACTCCGACCGCTGTCGTTTGGGCCGCGACTACCGTGGCGGGATTGCCTGTGATCGTGGGATAATACGAGTTTGTGCCATCGCTCACCTGAGTGGCAGAGATTGTGTAACTACCGGGGGCCACTGACAAATTGGTTGACAAGGTGACCGAGTCTGTGAAGCCTCCAGGTCCACTCACGGTAACAGCTGCGTCGACCCCCGATGGTAGCTGCCCGACTGAAATTGCCAGCAATCCCTGCCCTGGCGCCAGCATGCTCGGCGAGAGGCTGACCAGGAGCGTCATAATTGCAGTGACCATTCCACCATGCATGTCTGTCACGGCGACTGTTAGGGGGTTTACCGACGCCGACAAAGGAGTTCCGCTTATGACACCTGCTGAGGCGTTCAATGTCAG
Source organism: Actinomycetes bacterium (assembly GCA_021777475.1). Classification (GTDB taxonomy): domain Bacteria; phylum Actinomycetota; class Acidimicrobiia; order Acidimicrobiales; family Acidimicrobiaceae; genus SCQM01. Next base: position 17,662 of record JAJYDM010000045.1, read on the forward strand.
GCCCTTTGGAAGAGTGCCTGACCTAAGTGTCCAACTATAAGGCGCGATCCCTCCGGAAGCCCGGAGTGTCGCTGAGTACGGCTGATTTGTCACACCAGGTGGAAGAGTCGAGGTCAAGATCATGAGTTGATTTGCGGGCGACGGTCCTCCGTAGGGACTTGGGCCAGGCCTCGTGGTCGTTATTCCAACGACAGGCTCGTTAAGTTTGGCGCCACCCATTGATCCGAAGTAGCTTGCATCACCGAAGGTGAACACCCCTCCATCCGCTCCCACGAGCCAGTAGCCGTTGCCGGTGGGCGTCGCTGCCATTCCAACGACAGGCTCGTTAAGTTTGGCGCCACCCATTGATCCGAAGTAGCTTGCATCACCGAAGGTGAACACCCCTCCATCCGCTCCCACGAGCCTGTAAACGGGAGGAGTAGTCGAGCTCAATTTCGGGCCGGAAGAAGATAACGAGGCATC
>JAJYDM010000133.1 GCA_021777475.1 Actinomycetes bacterium
CTCAGTCGCTGAGTGTCAATCTACAATTGAATCTCTCAACCTTGAAGCCGAGGAACTTGCCGACAGGTTGCGTGTCAATCTCCTCGCCAGGCAGTTGCTAAAAAATGCGCATGTGCGATTCGAAGACCTGCATCAACCGGAACTTTTGAGGAGTTCTTCCGACATATTCGCAAGAGTGACACAGGGTCGTTACGTCTCGGTGTTGAAGAAAGACACGGGCAAGGGGGAGTCGATCTATGTTCGAAATCGGTCTGGGGAAGACATTTTGGATGCTCACCTGTCGAGAGGGACGCGCGAACAGCTATTTATCTCCATAAGGCTCGCCCTTGTAACGCGGACTAATTCGTTGGACATTCCGCTATTGATGGATGACGTCATGGTGAATGCCGATATTGAACGTGCCCAGGGTTTAGCGAACGAACTGGCAACAGTTGCACAAACTCGCCAAATACTATATTTCTGCGCTAAACCTGATGCACTTAGGCTATTCGAAGATGCGGGCGCAAATGTAAATTTAGTTGAGATGACGCGACTTCATTGAGACAAACCTCAGGTAGCGGGCTCTACTGGCGGGGAGTTGGTCTCTTCATTGGTAGCCCAAATGAATGGATCCACTGGTCCATGTCCAACTCCCAATTGCCAAAGGGAGCCTGCCTTGATTGTCCTTGTGATGTAGATCTTGGCAGTCTTCACTGCCTCGGTCATTTCCATCCCCTTTGCCAAATTGGCTGTTATTGCGGCCGAGAGGGTGCATCCGGAACCATGAGTGTTGTCGGTATCAATTCTGACGGCAGACAATTTCAATATCGTCTGTCCGTCATAGAAGATGTCAGTACTTTCATTGCCTTTTAGGTGGCCACCCTTTATCAGAACATAGCGCGGACCCATCTTTTTGAATTCCCGGGCAACTGTGACCATCTCTTCAAGATTTGTCGGCAGCTTTCCAAGAAGGGCCCTCACTTCAGAGAGGTTTGGCGTTATCAGCGTCGCCTTTGGAATCAGCCGTTCAATGTATGCGGCTTCTGACTGCCTATCAAAAAGTCTGCTACCGGTTGAGGAAACTAAGACCGGATCGACAACAAGCTTTTCGAACACTCCTCTGTCGGCAAAATCCGCAACGACCTTCACTATCTCAGCGTTGACCAACATTCCAGTCTTGACTGCTCGGACCATGAAGTCGGATATCACAGAGTGAATCTGGGCCCTGACCAGATCGGGATCTACCGCTTCAAAGGCCTGAACGGCGTGCGTATTTTGCGCTGTGATAGCAGTAATTGCTGTGGTTCCAAATACCCGATTAGCAGAAAATGCTTTTAAATCGGCTTGAATCCCCGCTCCAGCGCCAGAGTCAGAACCCGCTATTGTAAGTGCAACTGGCGGTGTCTTCTTTCGTCGTTCCGCAATATTCAATGCGTGCCCGCCTTTAATTCATTAGTCTGCAGAGTGTGAAATTGACGTTGATACATGAACCGAAATAAGCGTCCAAACACTGAAAACTAGTCGATCTCAACTGAATTCAGCCATCCCTTCCTTTGGGGACGACGCCAATGCCCATTCCCTTTTTGGAATCCTACCGCCACGACGGGAAAGGAGGCCGGCCTCGGTGGCGAGAGCCATGGCTTTCGCCATTGTTTCAGGCTGCTTTGATCTTGTAATTGCCGACGCAACCAGCACGGCGTCACAGCCGAGTTCCATCGCAATTGCGGCGTCCGATGCGGTCCCAATACCGGCATCAAGCACAATGGGAACAGAGGCCTGTGAGACGATCATTTCGATGTTGTGTTGATTCCGAATGCCAAGGCCAGTTCCAATTGGTGCGCCTAATGGCATTACCACTTGTGCTCCTGCTTGCTCAAGTCTCTTTGCGACGACCGGATCATCGCTGGTGTATGCGAAAACGTTGAATCCGTCCATTGCGAGCGCTTCAGTGGCGTCGAGCAGTTCATAAGGGTCGGGCAAGAGATCTTTGTCATTTGCCAGTACCTCGAGCTTCAGGTTGTTGGTTTCCAATGCTTCCCGCCCCATCCTTGCGGTCAAGACCGCGTCTTTTGCCGAGTAGCAGCCGGCGGTGTTTGGCAGAATATCGATGCTCAGGGCTCTCAGGAGTTCGTAAAGGGAGTTGGCGGCCCGGGGTTCATATCTTCTGAGCGCGACAGTAACGAGCTGAGTGCGGGAAGCCTCAATGATCTCTTTGATGATCTGATTCGATGGTGCTCCTCCAGTACCCAGTATTAGTCTCGAAGTTAGCGTGAGACTGCCCAATTTAACGGCTTCAAGTTCTGTGTCCACCTGTTATCCCCCTTGGGCGATTGTGAGCAGTTCCACTCTATCCTGAGGGGATAGTGATCTTTCGTTCCATCTACTTTTGGGTATCACTTCGTTGTTGACCGCCAGGGCAATTCCCTTTTTCGGCAGACCGATTGATTCGATCAACCCCTCAACTGTCGTTGATTCCGGCACCTGACGCTTCGATCCATTGACAAAAATTTCGATCACCGTAAAAACCTAACGAGCTTATAATCTTGCGGCACCAAACTGCTCAACGCCGCTCGGTTGCCTTCCTGTTTCGATCGCAGAAGCCACATACTCTGACAAGGCCGCGCTCAACAGTATCCCATGACGGAAAGCGCCCAGGGAAAGGAATAAGTTACTACTTCCATATTGACCGATAATTGGGGCATTGTCGATAGATCCTGGTCGAAAACGTACAGTTTGCTCTTTGAAGTCCGCTTCACCAAGGCCTGGCAGAAGGAGAGTGGCATTGGTTAGCATCTCTGCAATTGGTCTTACTTTGGCAGTCATATCAAAACCCACTTCCTCCTGGGTCGCTCCAATGACGATTTCACCGTCGGCCCTAGGAACCATATAAAGGGTTTTCCCAAAGGTCTTAGACCTTATCACGTGGCTCAACAGGCCTGGTGACTGGGATTGGACTCTGATAATCTGACCCTTAACCGGCCGTATCGAGTTGGAAATATCAGTTGGGAGCCCCCCAATTTCACCGACCTGTGAGCCAGCTGCCAGTAATACCACTTCCGGGCTGGCCGACCCTCCGTCATCCAGAATTATTTCGAAGTTGCCCCCAGCGGTCTTATTTAGTTTTGCTACACCTTTGCGGACGATCTTCACTCCGAGAAGTTCAACTGCTTTTAGTAGGGATGCCATCAGCTGCCGGTTGTCGAGCTGATTGTCCGAGGTTATCAGTGCTGCAAAAGGGAACGGACCACCGAGATCCGGTTCAAGGTCTTTCAGCTGATGGCGGTTGAGACGGGTGACTTCGATACCCAGTTCCCTCTGAAATTCGGCCAGACGTTCAAGATCGCGCCCATCGTTCGGCTCATAGCCCAGAATGATGGTCCCATCCATCCTGAGGCCGACAGCCATTTTCGACACCTCTTCAATTTCTTTGGCAAAGGATGGCCAAAGTTCGTTCGAGTGCTGCATCAAGCGCAGCAGGGGCACTTCACTGAAGTTTGCCTCTGAAGCCGGTGCCAGCATACCTGCGGCTGCATATGACGCCCCGAAAGCCGGGCTTGGATCATATACGGTGATCTTGTGTTCATGTTTGGCAAGCCTGAAGGCTGCGCTCAAGCCAGCGACGCCACCGCCA
>JAJYDM010000046.1 GCA_021777475.1 Actinomycetes bacterium
GTTTCAACTACCGGACCTCTGTCTGGTTCTTTCAGATAAAGCATGGGATCGCTTTGCCAAAAACCTAGTTGACCGAGATGACGTGGGCCTCGTGGTGGACAAAGACAGAGTCACCTTGTCTTCAACTGCCAAAAATGAAATTGGCGGAATTGTTGCGATGTCTTTCGAAGAAGCTGCAAAGAGTCGTATCGGCTCGAAGCTTGTCACCAACATGATCTGTGCTGCTGCGCTTGCTCGGCTGTTGGAGGCGATCTCTTTGGACAGCCTATCGGATGCTGCTGAACGGAGATCGCCTTTGGCTTATAGAGAAAAGAATCGCGCTGCCATCAGGCTTGGATGGCAGTTGATGGATGATTACCTGGACACTCACGCTCTTCCGTGGCGGATTCCAGGTCACGAAATTGGCAAATTAGCTGTTGGCGCTGCCAGTGATTGCGGTGCTAACACCTCGGAGGCGGGTGGTAGTGCGCTCACCGCTTGAAAATATTAGGGTGCTGGATCTTTCGCAAGGAGCAGCGGGACCGATCGCGGGAATGGTGCTCGGTGACTATGGCGCTGAGGTCATTAAGGTCGATCCACCCGGGGGAGAATGGGGACGCAAACTAGGCCCTCCCTTTATCCAGGACCAGGCGGCTGCATATCTGGGCATGAACAGGAATAAGCGATCGATAATCGTCGATCTAAAGCGCACGGTAGGCAGAGATGTACTTGCCCGATTGGTCGAGGTCTGTGACGTGGTCATCGAAAGCTTCAGGCCTGGAGTGTTGGACCGATTGGGTCTCTCATATCAGGTACTGGCTTCGCAGAGGCCAGAGATAATCTGGTGTTCCATTTCCGCCTTCGGCCAGGATGGGCCCTGGCGGGACAAGCCGGGTGTCGATGGGATAGTCCAGGCCATGTCGGGAATAATGAGTGTGACCGGAGAGCCAGATGGCGCCCCGGTGAAAGTTGGTGTGCCCGCTGCCGACACCGTCGGCGGTCTGGTTGCAGTCCAAGGGATTCTTTTGGCATTGCTGGTCCGGCAAGCTACCGGCCAGGGGCAAAGAGTCGACGCCTCTCTGCTGGATTCGATGCTCATGTTTCAGACAGTGCCAATTTCGATGTTCCAGGCAAGCGGTAAATCTCCCGGCCGCCAGGGGAGCGCTGCTCCTTACGCCGCCCCAAATGAGGCGTTTCCCACCAAGGATGGCCATATCATGGTCGCGGCCTATTGGCCAGATCGCTGGAGGAAATTCACCGAAGTGATAGGCCGTCCAGAGCTGGCCGACGACGGTCGTTTTTCAGACCTCGACCTGAGGGTGGCCAACCGCAAAGAGCTCTATCGCGAGCTTTCATTCACTTTCCAGCAGGCCTCTACTCAAGAATGGATAAAAAGGCTAGAAGGTGCAGATGTGGTCTGTGCCAAGATATACGACTATGAGGCTTTGGCAAGCGAGGACCACCTCAACACTGAAGATCGTTTTCCCTCACTTCATCACCCGACATTGGGAAAGATGCCCGGGGTGGGGATGCCTGCGAAATTGTCATCCACGCCCGCTCGTCCCCAAAGGGCGGCGCCTCTGCCAGGGGAGAACACTATCGAGATACTGACCGAAGTTGCCGGGGTTCCAATGGATTTGGTCAGACGCTGGCTTTTAGAAGGAGTGGTGGAGCAGTTGGAACAGGCCAACGGGTAGGGGGAAATGGTCGAAATGAGTTTGGCCCATGTTTGCCTTCAAAGAAGAGTTTGGAGCGAAGGATCGAGGAGGATGACACTTGAGTGAGCTGATTCTGTCGTCTATTGCTGATGGCGTAGCAGTGGTGACTTTGAACAGGGCAGATGCGCTAAACGCCCTTACGCCTGAGATGCTCGGTGAGCTGAAGGAGTTGTTTCAAGAACTTGACCGGAACGTGCAGTGTCGTGCCATAGTGCTGGCCGGCCAACCAAGGGCCTTTTCGGTTGGGGCAGATCTAAAGGGCAGGGTTGCCGAATATGACTCTGGTGGTGCCAGGGACCCTATGGGAGAGATCGTGAGGGAGCTCTTTTCTTCGATGGAGAAGGTCTCCAAACCGATAATAGCTGCTCTGGCTGGTTATGTCTTGGGAGGGGGACTTGAGTTGGCGCTGGCATGTGATCTGCGCATCGCGGATTCGACTGCAAAGTTCGGATTCCCAGAAGCAAACGTAGGCAGCATGCCTGGAGCCGGTGGAACCCAGCGCTTGACCAGACTGGTTGGTCCGGGGGTAGCCATGGAGTTGATGTTCTCCGGCGACCGCATCAGCGCCGACGAGGCGTATCGCCTTGGAATAGTGAACAAAGTTGTGCATGAAAATGAGGCCGTCTCAGCTGCTGTGGAGTTCGGGAAAAAGGTCGCCACTAAAGCCCCGTTGTCTATCGACCGCATCAAGCGAAGCATCTATGTGGCCATGAGTTCCGATTTGGCTACCGGCCTTGAGTTCGAGCAGATCAGCCATGCATTCCTGCGCGGGACTGAGGATCGCGAAGAAGGGATGCGTGCTTTCGTGGAGAAGCGACCTGCGAAGTTCATAGGAAGGTGATGATGAAATATGGGAATTAAAGATCGCGTTGCAATAGTCACCGGCTCCGGTCAGGGAATCGGCGAGGGAATTGCCCGGTACCTTGCCTCTGCCGGTGCTTCAGTCGTCTTGAACGACATAGATGAGCAGCGGGTCGCGGCGCTTTCTGATGAAATGAAGGCATCAGGATTGGAGGCGAGTTACTTCGTCGGCGATGTCTCGGTAAAAGATGGTGCTACTGGTCTCGTTGAGTACGCCAGGGATAGCTACGGCAGGCTGGACATCTTGGTAAACAATGCCGGCATAGCCCGCGACAAGTGGTTGGTGAAGATGAGCGAAGAGGATTGGGACGAGGTGATGAGGGTCAATCTCAAGTCCCAGTTCCTATGCACCCAAGCCGCCGTCAAGCCAATGATGGACGCTAATTACGGCCGGATAGTCAACATTGGATCCCGCGCTTGGCTGGGCGGGGCAGGACAGGCAAACTACTCCGCATCCAAGGGGGGACTGGTGAGTTTTACCCGCACGCTCGCCCTAGAGTTCGCCAAATATCAGATTACCGCCAACGTGGTGGCGCCGGGACTCGTGGACAGCCCCTTGTTTCGCAGTCTCAGCCAGGAGAACCAGGACAGACTTACCAAGACTGTTCCCGTTGGACGCATTGGCGGCCCAGATGACATCGGCCATGCCGTCGCCTTCTTTGCCGATGATGAGTCATGGTACGTAACAGGCCAGGTGCTCTATGTGTGCGGCGGCCGAAGTGTCGGGGCCTACTAGGTGCCAGCGATGCAAGTGTCGCCAACAGTTGAAAAGGAGAAATTTGTGGTCAACCTAGATGAAGCAGGGGTTTTACCCAGAGCTGCCAATTTCGTTATTGAAGATGGCAGGGTTCACCTCCGTGCAAGCAGATGCCCTTCCTGCGGCGCAGCTCTCTACCCCCCCCGGGAGATCTGCCCTGCCGATGGAACGGATTCCTTGGAGGACATCTTGCTTGCCAACGGGGGGACCGTATACACATTTACCGTTGCCAGACAGTCGACACCTGAGTTTAGGACTCCCTATGTTCTTGTCTATGTGGACTTTCCAGAAAATGTTCGGGTTCTTTTGCCATACGACGGCTCCGAGCCACCTGCAATTGGAGCCAAGGTGGAGATCGTGATGGCAGATGGCCCCAGGCTGGAAAATGATGAGCTTGTTTCAATGCCTCATGCCAAATAGGGACTTGAATCAGAGGTGGCCATTTTATGAATGGGAGTTTGGATCTTTGAGCACCGTCGAGGCTGTGTCAGCCGGCAGTGAGAGTTGTGAAAGAGAGGATCATAAATGGAAGACGTATACGTTTTAGGCATCGGGATGACGCCTTTCGGCAAGCATCCGGACAAGTCACCCGCGGACCTTGGTGCCCAGGCGGTGAGTCTTGCTCTATCCGACGCCGGTGTGGGTCGCAGAGACATAGGCGCTGCTTGGGTTGGACACGTATTCCAAGGAATGGCAATGGGACAGCGTGCTCTATATGCGGCAGGAATTTCCGGAATTCCTATCGATAACGTCGAAAATGCGTGTTCATCTGGATCAACCGCGATTTGGGACGCCGCTTTGGCTCTTAGGGCTGGTGCCTACGATATCGTCTTGGCGTTGGGTGTCGAGCATATGACCACGGCCTTCAGAGGTGCGCTCGCTCCTGATCCAAGTGACATTGAGGCTCAGCTGGGGCTGACCATGCCTGGAATCTATGCCATGCGAGCCCAGCGCTACATGGCTCAATATGGAGTCGAACCAAAGGAAATCGCTCAGATAGCAGTCAAGAACAAGAGAAACGCGGCCATGAATCCGCTGTCTCATTTCAAAAAGCCGGTCACCTTGGAGGAGGTGATGCAGGGGCGTCTGATCGCTGATCCCCTGCGTATGCATGAATGTGCCCCGATAAGCGATGGTGCGGCAGCTGTAGTCATGGTTACCAAGGCCAAGCTCAAGCAGCTGGGTGGAACAAGGGCCATAAAGCTTGCAGCCAGCGCGCTAAGAAGCGGGCGCACCGAGGTGGGACTGGTCGATATGACAGTCGAAGACCTCACATGGCGTACTGCGGAGGCAGCTTACGAGCAGGCAGGAGTTGGACCAGGTGAGATCAACTTCGCAGAGGTCCATGACTGCTTCTCCATTGCAGAGGCTTTGCGGGTCGAGGGAATGGGACTGGTTCCCCATGGGGAGTATGTCGCCAGGGTCGGGAAAGGGGAGATGGACCTAAACGGCATTCTACCGGTCAATGGATCCGGGGGTCTTCTCGGCAAAGGTCACCCCCTTGGTGCCACCGGTGTAGCCCAGGTTGTTGAGCTGGTAAAACAACTCAGAGGGGATGCCGGCGAGCGCCAGATCGAAAATGCCAAGATCGGCGTTGCACACTGCAGAGGTGGCAAGGCCCAAGGCGTGGAAGGTACTGCATGTACCGTCAACATCCTGGTTGCTTGAAGATGACCTCTGAAACCGAGACTAGCTCGGAACTTTTTGCTGGAGTAAGCGAACTGATCTCCGTCGACTGCTCGATCATAAGGGGAGGAACTTCGAAGGGAGTTTTTCTTTCCAGAGCTGCGCTGCCAGAGGACCAAGCCGAACTTGAGGCGTTTCTGCTCGCGTTAATGGGCAGTCCTGATCCACGTCAGATTGATGGACTTGGCGGTGCGGATTTGCTTACCAGCAAAGTTGCTATGATCGGACCGCCAACCGTTGACGGAGCGGATCTCGATTATACGTTTGCCCAGGTCAGCGTCACAAAGGCCAAGGTAAATATGGATATGAACTGCGGCAATATCTCGGCAGCCGTAGGGATATATGCAGTCGAACACGGGTATGTCAAGCCGGTTTCTCCTTTGACCACTGTGAGAGTTCATAATACAAATACCCACAAGATATTCACGGCCACCGTTCCGGTATCACAGGGAAGGCCAACCGTGGAAGGGAGCTGCCAGGTTGATGGCGTTCCTGGCACGGGGGCTGAGATAGTTCTCGATTATCGGGAAACCCTGGGATCTGTAACCGGTAAGTTATTGCCAACCGGTTCGGTATTAGACGTTATTGATGTACCGCTCATCGGGACGATTTCAGTTTCGATTATAGATATTGCTAATTTATGCGTATTAGTCAGAGCGACTGATGCTGGATTTAGTCCGGGAGAGATTCCTTGTTTCCCTTCCGATGCTCAAATTGCCAAATCAGATTCCCTGCAACGTGCAGTAGCAAGGATGCTTGGGATTCCAGAGGGAGGATTGGTGCCAATTCCCGTACTGCTGGATCATGCTCATAGCTACCCAACCGTTGTTGGAGATCAAAATGTAGCCAGCGATGAGATCGACTTCGTCGCTGAAGTTATTGGCGGGCAACCTCCAGTTTTGCACAAAGCTTTCCCAGGTACAGCCAGTGTGACTGTTGCAGTGGCTGCTCGACTACCAGGGACTGTTGCCCATCAGATCAGTGAGTCGACTACAGATCAGGTTCGAATCGGCCATCCAACCGGAAAGAACGTGGTAACGGCGAAGGTGGCGATCGACGAGTCAGGAAATCCTTTTGTAGAAAAAGCGGCATACGCAAGAACGGCACGGAAATTGATGGAAGGCACAGCGTTTGTTAGAGCCTCACAAGCATTGAATAGGGGGTATAAAGGTGATATTTGAGCCTGAAATGGAAATGATGGAGCGTGGTGGGCTGGAGGAGGTGCAATCTGCTCGGTTGCGCGAGATGGTATCAACAGTTTACGAAAGAGTTCCTTTTATGAGGGAGCGGTACGACGAAATTGGAATCAAACCAAGCGACATTCGTGGGATTTCGGATCTGTGGAAACTGCCATTTACTCGGAAATCTGACTTGCGCGATACCTATCCATTTGGTCTTTTTACAAAGGATAAAAAGGATCTGTTGAGAATTCATGCCTCTTCAGGGACTACGGGCAAGCCGACGGTTGTGGGCTATACCGCGGGAGATTTAGAGATATTCGGTAAGGTTTGTGCCAGGGCCCTTGCTGGTGGCGGTGCTGAGCCTGGAATGTTGCTGCACAACGCCTACGGTTATGGACTTTTCACTGGCGGACTTGGTATCCATCAGGGTGGAGAAACTCTAGGAATGGTAGTGGTTCCAGCTTCAACCGGGATGACTGAACGCCAGGTCAGATTGATTATGGACTTTGGTTCCCAAGTTCTGTGCTGCACACCAAGCTATGCTCTCACGATCGCGCGGGAATTTGCCAGACAAGGGATTGATGCCAAAGAAATACCTCTCAGGTTTGCCCTTGTTGGTGCAGAACCCTGGACTGAAACCATGCGTGCCGAAATTGATTCTCATCTCGGAGTGAGGAGTGTCAATATTTATGGGCTGTCAGAAATCATTGGCCCAGGTGTGTCTTTTGAATGCACCGAGGAGCGACATGGTTCACATATCAACGAAGATCACTTCCTGGGGGAGATTGTCGATCCTGAAACCGGTGCACCGTTGCCGGATGGGGAAGAGGGAGTGTTGGTGATCACCACTCTTACTAAAGAGGCACTTCCTCTCATACGATACTGGACGGGAGATGTCACGAGTCTTGACCATTCCAAATGCAGTTGCGGCCGAACTTTAGTGCGAATGGCAATGGTCAAAGGCAGAACCGATGACATGTTGATTGTCAAAGGGATCAACGTCTATCCCAGCCAGATCGAACAAGCAATTGGTTGCGTCCGGGGACTGACCCCATTTTACAGACTTTTGGTGGATCGCTCAGGAACATTGGATCGGCTTGATGTTGAGGTAGAGCTGTCAAAAGAAGTATTTGAGGAGGCTACGGCCGAGTTTCTTTCAGACGAAGTGGTTGAGGCGGACAAGCTTCTACGCGAAATTAGGGAGGAAGCACAGCGCTCCATTCGCGAGAATATCGGGATTTCAGCTCGGGTGATTTTGCTCGAGCCGGAACGGCTACCACGGTCGGAGGGAGGAAAGGCTCAGCGGGTGGTGGACACAAGGAAGGTCCTAGTGAGCTGAGTCAAAATGGTGGGGATATCTGCGGAATTCAGCCGCAGACTGGGGGGATGCGTAATTGGGATGATTGGTTTACGGGCTAAACAGAAAAAGCAAAGGTAGTCGTAATTCATGTCTTCAACTCTTGCTGGTGGTGCCTGTCAGGGGGTTTATCTGGCGGGTTAATGTTGCTTGTTGGGCTATGGCAAAACAGTGGCAATATCTTGGACCATGGCAGGAGCGTTGATTCAATTAATTCGGCAACAGGAGCATCTACTAGTTCTCTCAGGACTGCAGTTATGGGACGAGAGAACAAATATTCACAGTAGATCGCAGCAAAAAATATAAAAGACAATGAGGGGGTAAACGATGATTAATCCGTTTGGGGAAAATACGGGCTTACTGAAGTCCTTTTTTCGTGACAAGCGAAGGCGGTATCGAAAATCGGCTGTCGTGGCTTTGACTGTCGCTTCGACGTCGTTGCTTTTGGCTGCTTGTGGGGCGAGCTCCACCTCCAGTTCTAATGCCAGTTCCAGCGCAAGCACTGCCGCTACAACGGCGCAAAGTGCTGCCGCAAAGGGACCTATCAAGATTGGAATGATTACCTCGTTAACCGGACCATATACTCCGCTTGGAACTAATGACAAGCTTGGTGCTGAGCAAGAGGTTAATGCCATAAATTCTGCCGGTGGAATTGGCGGGAGAAAGATAGATCTCATAATGGAGGATGACGGAACCAATCCGACTCAGGCTGTCGTGGATTTCAAGACGCTACAATCGGATGGTGTAGTAGCCATGGTGGGACCAGTTTTTTCCTCGTCGTGTATGGCAATTATTTCTGACGTACAAGCAGCTAAGATTCCATCGATCGACACATGTGCAGATGATGCTCAGGTTACTCCTGTGAGACAGTACGTCTTTATGACACCGCCCACGACGTTGATAGTTGGTCAGCAGTTGCTGGCATATATGAAATCTAAGGGTCTGACCAAAATGGCAGTAGCTTACGATACGACCGCTTTTGGTGAGGCTGGTTGGACAGAAATGAAAGCATTGGCTTCCGACTTTGGCGTCACCTTTGTGTACAGCGGCTCGTTTTCTGCCACCTCTACGACCTTTACCTCTGTCCTCACAGGCGTAAAATCGTCGGGTGCTCAAGGTCTCATGGTTTGGGGCGCCGGTCCCGCCGAAGTCGCCTTGACAAGTCAGTTTAAGTCACTTGGACTGACTATTCCACTGCTCTTTAGCCATGCTGAGGCGTCTACTCTCTACCTGAAGCCAGCTGGTGCAGCGGGTAATGGGGTAATAATAGGAAGTTCCATTGGAGGAATCGGTCCCTCTCTGCCTTCAAGCTATCCAGGAAGGTCGGTAATAACGGGATTCGCAAACACCTTCCAGAAGAACAACGGATATTATCCTCCGGAATTCGCTTTTGACGCAGGGGGCGCGATCGCGATGATTGCCAAAGCAATCGCGGCAAATGGTGCCACTCCACAGGGTGTGGATGCTGCACTCAATCATATGACAATCACGACAGGTGATGGCACCTATAATTTCACCTCTACGGATCACTCAGGGTTGAGTGTCAACCAAGTTGCAATTGCAAGGGACAGCAACGGGACCCTGGTTCCGACAGAGTTTACAAAGGCCATGATTTCTAAGGCATCCTAAATTATGAGCGGGTTGCCTGGAGTGGTTTAGTTCCGTCAATGTAAATGACCTATCCCAGATACAACTGGAATTAAGTCAGGCGTTAACGTGAATTAAGGTTCGCCCGTGAGAAAAGGAGATTCTTAGTTTATTGAAGTTGACCTCTATGATGTCAGCCGGAGAGATTCGGCTGACATCATAGAAATTGAAATGCAGGTTATCGACTTTTTCGAACCTGTTCACCTAAAACAGCCGGCATTAACTAGGCAAAAACTTGGCAAAGAGCGATCAGCCAAGGCTGCTGTCATGGTTTCTGGGATAATTGGCGGCAGGAACGGCAGATGAGGTGTTCATTGCTAGGGATGGAGCGTATTGACAGCGGCGGTAGGTTGCTTTGGAGCCTACCGCTCTGAAGGGTTGGTCTTAGGTACTGTCTGAAAGGCCAGGCTATTGTGTGAGAAACTCAGCCCTTTGGAAGTAGAGAACGGGCTGGATAGGTGGGTAATCCTAAGAAAAGGGGTTTCGAAAACCAATAGCTGTCAAAGGTCAGATCAGTGTATAGTGAGGGCTAGCGGGCCTTCCAAAATGATCAAAAACAGTGTGCTTCCAGTTCCGGAATCGAGTTTCCGTATCATGCTAAATCGTAAAACAGCAGGTTAATGTGGTGTTGTCAGGATCTGAAGCTTAATTTCGTCAACGGAACTTAGGAGCCTGAAGGGCGATCTTTATCTTCGAGTATTCAGCGTGAATCGAGTTGGGGAGTTTTACGAGTTTCAGAGGGTCGATGCAAGCCAAAATGAGGTGGTGTACGGGGTGGCTAATGTTGGCGAGTTTTTAGAGGCGCGAGATTTGACGCGTAGCTTCGGGGGAGTTCAAGCGGTCAATTCTGTGTCTTTTAGTGTTGCCAAAGGGGAGTTGCGTGGGCTGATTGGTCCCAATGGAGCGGGAAAATCTACACTATTTCATCTAATCAGTGGCCATTACTATCCCGATCGAGGCAGTTTGGTATTTGATGGTCATCGCATTGAGAATATGTCCCCGGCCGCTCGAGCGAAGCTAGGAATTTCTATAACGTTTCAGGCGGTTCACCTTTTTGACGGTATGACCGTTTTAGAAAATGTCATGGTTGGAGGACACTCCTGGACCAAGCATGAATGGTTGGAGGCATCCTTTCGTCTACCACGTTGCCGACGCGAAGAGCAGGGTATTAGAGAAAAGGCAATGTGGGCCTTGGCGATGGTAGGTATAGAACGTTACAAGTACCATTTGGCGAAATCATTGCCCCTGGGAATGCAAAGGGCGCTTCAGATTGCTCGGGCTCTTTGCAGCATGCCAAAGTTATTACTTTTGGATGAACCTGCTTCGGGCCTAAGAGGAGATGAAAGACGGGAACTTCTTTCCCTGATGGAGAAGTTGCATGAAAATGCATTAACTATGATTTTGATCGAGCATGACGTCGATTTTGTCACCAAAATAGCTTCCAGGATTAGTGTTTTGGATCAAGGGCAAGTGATAGCAGAAGGAACTCCAGATGAGATCCGTGAGGATCCCATGGTCATATCCGCTTACCTAGGTACTGCGATTAGCCATGAAGTCAACTGAGTCTACTGTGGATTCCGCAAATAGGTTGAATTCGCACGACAGTGTATTGGCTACCATTGACTTGGTTGTACGCTACGGAGTCAGTGTTGCGCTCCATGGCGTGAGCATCCATGTTGGCAAGGGAGAAATGGTAGCACTGATAGGTCCGAACGGTGCAGGTAAGTCCACTTTATTGAACACCTTGTCTGGAATAATCCGTCCTGCTTCCGGCCGTATAGTTTGCAATGGAAAGCTCGCCCATGTACCGGAAGGACGGCAGATTTTTCCCGATTTGACCGTTGACGACAATATTTGCCTCGGTGCCTATAGGGGAGGATCGAGAGATCCTGCCCCGATGTACGAGTTGTTCCCACAGCTTCAAAGGTTGCAAAATCGTCGTGCAGGAGGATTATCCGGTGGGGAGCAGCAAATGGTTGCAATCTGCCGGGCATTAATGGCGAATCCAGACGTCATTGCGGTTGACGAATTATCGCAAGGGCTGGCACCGCTGGTGGTTTCTGACATTGCCAGGCATTTGGTCGAGTTGAACAAGCAGAATGGAACAGCTGTGTTGTTAGTAGAGCAGAATGCTCAGTTGGCTTTGAACATTACCTCCAGAGCCTATGTCATAGAAAATGGGCACATTGGGTTGGAGGGACGTTCATCTGATCTGCTCAGAAATCCAGCTGTTCGTGCAGCATATCTTGGGGGCGTCAGGTAAGACATGACTGCATTTGTAGAGTACTTGCTTACCGGAGTTTCGCGAGGGCTAGTTTTTTCTTTGCTGGCCATGGGATTTGTCCTCATCTATCGAGTCACTCGAGTGGTCAACTTCGCACAGGGGGCCTTTGCTATCTTCGGTGGATTCATAACGTATTCTCTGCTCAAGGCGGGGATACCGCACGGGGTCTCAGAACTGCTGGCCATTCTGGCTGCCGGGCTGATTGGGTTAATATTCGGGATTATCGCTATTGGTGGAGATATTCCGCTGCTTGCGTCTCTTGTTATCACCATCGGACTGTCGATCTTTAGTGAAGCTATCGGCATGCTGATTTGGGGGACTACTCCGATAACGTATTCGGGACTGGCCGGCCACGATTTTGTGATATTTGGAGCCTTCATCCAACGCCAGTATCTTATCGTCGTCATCGCTTCTCTTGTGGTCTTTGTTGCGGTGCTGTATGGCTTTGGACGTACTTATTTTGGTAAAGCAATGAGTGCGTGTGCATCCAACCCATACGCTGCCCGACTATCCGGCATTAACGTGAAAAGGATGGGTCTGATTGCATTCACACTTGGTGGCGCACTTGGTGGATTGGCCGGAGTTTTGATTACGCCGTTATCGCCGCTTACCTATAATGCTGACATTTCGCTTGGCATCACGGGTTTTGCAGCGGCAATCGTGGGAGGACTGACCAGCCCGGGGTTGGCTGTATTGGGAGGACTGGTATTTGGCATTGCTGAGCAGTTTGTGGCTGGCTACTGGTCGCCTTCAAATGAAACAGCCGTAGCACTGGCATTACTGATCGTACTGCTGCTTTGGCAGGCGAAGCGGGTGCCCGCTGGAGGCTTAGAGTGAGGATACGCGCAAATCGAAAAATCTCCAGTTATGCCGTGATTGCAGCGGGTATGATCACCCTTGCTCTTCCCCTTACACTTTCCTCCACTAATACTGAAATTTATGTCACAGTGGGGCTCTATACCATTGTGGTGGCTGGATTGTCGCTGCTTATGGGTTTTGCCGGCCAGGTCTCATTGGGGCAAGCCGCTTTTTATGGAATCGGATCCTACACCGCGGCAATTATGGCGTTGCATGGCTGGTCTCCGTTGGCGGCCCTTATCGCAGCGCCCATCACTACGGCATTTTTGGCATTTCTCATTGGTATACCACTTCTTAGATTAAAAGGTCACGCGCTTGCTTTTGGTACACTTGCCGTCCAATTGATCTTTCTCGCGGTTATTCCCGAAACCGCATCCTTGACTGGAGGTTCCATTGGCTTGAGTGCTATTCCGAGTCTTCGGATTGGACCTTTAGCCATTAGTTCTGGACGAGATTATGCATATTTGGTGTGGATTGTTGTTCTGGTAACTTTGATCATTGCAAGAAATATAGTTCACTCGCGACCTGGTAGGGGACTCCGGGCGATGGCAGCCAGTGTATCCGGGGCTTCTGCTACCGGAGTTGAGGTGGAACGCTACAAGCTGAAAGATTTCACACTATCTGCCGCATTCGCAGGTATAGCCGGTGGAATCTACGCATTCTTTATTGGTTATGTGTCACCTGATGCCTTTCCGGTAGTTCTATCTATCGAATTCGTGATTATGGTTGTGGTTGGTGGCATGGGAACTGTAACGGGGGCTTTGGTCGGTGCGGCTTTGATAACGGTGATTTCGCAGGTGCTTACAACTCTCGGAACGAGTCCGTCATTGCCTCCTCAGCTTCCCACTGTGTTATCTCTGGGCGTATATGCAGTTATTTTAGTTGCCATTCTTCGCCTTCTACCTTCGGGGCTAGTCGGCGCTTTTAGCAGCTTATGGAAGAAAGCCCAGGCAGCTTCACCTGTGTCACAATTTAAGGCCGACGAAAACGTCGAGGCCGTGTCTTCGGTGGACAAAGAGGAGCCGAATGAGTTTACCCTTGTAGATGAGGTTTGATCTGCCAGTCCATTTCGGCGATTGGAAAACAAATCGACGACTGACCTTTCACTCCAGGAGCCTTTTCTTAGCAGGAAAGATCACGAATCGATACGGTATCACTACCTATATTGCGGCCGGTTCCCAAAAATTGATCATCTGGACCAGTTGCTGGGACTCGCCAATGTCCAGGACCTTTTTGGTGCCATCCTTCATGATTGTTAATCCCGGCTAGTGCTTTCGGTAAGTTCAGCCTGCGGGATCTCATTTGCACGGGTGTTCCACTCCTCGACCAGCCGGGCTGCTGCATGGCGGGGATCTGTTGCCGCGCAAATTTCCGAGACCACCGCCGCGCCATGGGCGCCACGAGCTCGAAGAGCGGCAATGTCGCCATGGTGGATTCCGCCGATGGCCACACAAGGGATGTCCGTGTCGGCCACGAACTCTGCAAAGCCCTCGATCCCGAGTGGTGAAGGATGGTCCGGTTTTGTCGATGTAGCCCGGATGACCCCGACGCCAAGATAGTCGACGGTTCCACGGGGTAGCGCGTGGACGGCCTG
The DNA here is from genome assembly GCA_021777475.1 of Actinomycetes bacterium. GTDB lineage: Bacteria > Actinomycetota > Acidimicrobiia > Acidimicrobiales > Acidimicrobiaceae > SCQM01. The sequence continues at coordinate 13,923 of JAJYDM010000046.1, forward strand.
TAGATGGGTAGGACTGTTGGCACTCAGGCCTACGATGGCGCTCTCTCCGACCATTCGGCGTACCAGCGCTGCCGACAGGTCGGATTGGCCGATGTGCACGCCATGGACTTGCGCGCCTGCGGCCCGAGCGGCCAAGTACACGTCCACCTGGTCGTCGATGAGCAGCGTGGCGAGTCCGTCGACCGCGGCCGCTACGCGTAAGACTACCTCGAGAAATTCGGCCGACGTGGCAGTTTTCTCTCGGATCTGCACCGTCTGCACCCCCGCGTTCACCGCATCCAGCACAGTTCCTATAAGACCTCGTGCAACGCACTGTAGGGAATCGGTAACAAGATAGATTCCTGTTGGTAGGCTGCGCGGGGTCATCGGAGGCGGAGCTTTTCAGCGAATTCTGCTGGGCCGGTGGAGTGGAGTCGGTCCAGTAAAGCGATTTGGAAACTGCCTGGACCCGAGGCGGTAGCTACGGCAAGTTCCGCGGCAACAGTGTAGAAGCCGATCGCGGCGGTTACGGTTGAAAAAGTGTCATCATCCAGTGAGGCGAAGGCCGCTATGAGCGCACCCAGGGCGCATCCTCCCCCGGTAACGCGGGTCAGGTACTCGTGGCCGTTGTTCACCCGCACCTCGTGGTGGTCGTCGATGATCAGATCAACGGGGCCAGAAATTGCCACCACCGATCCATACTCCAGGGCGAGGTGGCGCCCGGCCGCGGCCGCAGAATCCGGACTGTCGGTTGAATCGGTACCACGCCCCCCACCGCCCATGCCGGCCAGGGCCTTGATTTCGGAGGGATTGCCGCGAATGACCACGGGTCGCATTTCCAACAGCTTCCGGGCGAGGGCCGTACGCACAGAAAGGCTGCCGATGGCCACCGGATCAAGTACCCACGGTGTCCCGGCGTCGTTGGCGGCCTGTGCCGCTTCGACCATGGCTTCACGCTGTTCTAGATGGGGAGTGCCAACGTTCACAAGCACACCGGCGGCAACGCGGGCAAATGGCCCAGCTTCCCCGGGTACGTCAACCATTGCAGGAGAAGCGCCAGCCGCCAGCAGCACGTTGGCGGTGAAATTCATCACTACCGCATTGGTCAGGCACTGTACCAACGGGGCGTGCGCCCTCACCTGGGTTAGATGGCGTGATAGTGAATCCGCAGATAGGCGAACATTCATTCGGGACATCCCTTCGCTAATATGAGTTAGATCAGGTTCGACGGGTTTTATCTCAGCCCTTTTCAAGGACACCCCGTGTCACTGGGATAGACACTAGCTCATTCTGCCCTCGCATAGCCACTTTCGTGAACTTGCAAAAGTGGACCTGAAATGGAGGGCGACTCGGTGGAGTTTTCGGGTTCCGCTGCCGTAGGGATCTATTGTCCGGATGAGGTCGTCCTTGACACTTAGAAGATCTTCCGTGAGTTGGCGTCCATTTTCCACCCTGTAAGACGTTTAGATGGTCAAACTAGGTTGCGTACTTAACATGAGGACGGGCAATGAGTTATGAGCTTTATTTGCTTTTGGCATCAATGGGGGGGTAAGAACCGATGTCGCGGCACCTTCGCCTCTTTCGAGAGTTTGGGCGGTCATGTGAAAATCGGCCGTTGGGACCGTCGGCGGATGGCACAACTGCACTTTGCTGGTGACTTGACAGCGATCCGTGCTCCGACTTGGAAATAAGTAGGAGTCCCTGGCCTGTGTCGAGCACGCCAGGTGGCTGTGGAAGAGCGAGGTTAGGTTTGCTGGAGGTTATTGTCGTCCTTGCTACGACGCAACGAGGATACTTGGAATCGTCCTTTTTTTGGCGTTGACGCCAATTTGGAGGTCAGATGGAGATCTCGTTTCAGGGAGCCGATTAGTTCAAACTTTTCCGCTTGGTCCGTAAGTCATACAAAGCTTTAACCCCCAGTCCCGGATAAAAGGTTTCACCCTACCTGGCGGAAATGCTATAAGCCAATTGACTATAAAGGTGATCAACTTAGTCAGGTTTATAGTATGCTATCCACATGTCTGTGCAACAACTTTTTAGTAAAGAACAGAGTCCAACTGATGTGATGATGGCCATCCTTGAGAGAGGTCCGTCGTCATGGCAGGATCTGCATTCAAGCGATCGCGGGTCACTCGGAGTGGGTAAACTTCGCCTGGTTGGGGTGTATGACGATAATTTCGAGAACACTTTCATGCTCAGAACCCGAATTCCGGGTGGCCGATTAATTGCCGATCAGCTCGAAGTCATGGCGGGAATCGTAAATGATTTCTCCATCAGGAATCCTGATTCAGACGCACCTGACCGTTTTGCAGAGATCACCACGCGTCAGAACTTTCAAGTCCATTGGATCAGGTTCGAGCGATTGGGAGAGATCTGGACGAGATTGTCGGAAGTGGGGCTGGGATCGATTGAAGCATGCGGAAACTCGATGCGCAACATTACTGCATGCCCAGTGGACGGAATCGATCCATCTGCACATTTCGACGTGGGGCCAGTGATAGATCAGCTAAACGCTTTTGCTCTAGGGAATGAGGGACTAAGCGCGTTTTTGCCCCGAAAATTTAAAGTTGGAATTACTGCTTGCTCCACAGACTGTGTGGTTGCGCGGGTTAACTGCCTTGCTTTTACCCCTGCCCGAAAAGATTCCCGCCTAGGATTCAATGTTCATTTGGGAGGTGGGTTGTCGGATTATCCGAGGCTAGCCACTCCAGCGAATCTTTTCGTGGAACCCAATCAAGCGGTGTCTGTTGTAAAAGCTGCGCTTGAGGTGTTTGTTGAATTCGGCGATTTCCAGAACTCGTCGGTGAATCGCTTCCGGGCTCTGGTACATAAGCTTGGGCCTGAAAGGATCGAGTCAGAGATACGCAGGCGCCTTTCATTTGAAGCGGATAGTTCAGGTGAAGATTTGTCGACGTGGGCGGCTGAGGACCATGTTGGCGTCCATCAAGACCGTCGCGGCACACACTATGTTGGCCTAAGCGTTCCACTCGGGCGATTGTCGGGAGACGACATGGCGGAGGTCGCCCGACTGGCTAGAATCCACGGCGACGGACAGGTCCGTCTGACCTTGCGCCAGAACTTGATCATAACCGGTGTCAAGAACCTCGACAGATTCTTGGATGAACCGCTGGTATCGCGTCTTAGGCCGGATCCCGATCCATTCGAGCGAAGCCTGATCGCCTGCACCAGCGCACCATTTTGTAAATTTGCGATTCTGGCCATGAAGCCATATGGATCAAAACTGATAGATCATCTTCGTGCCAATGTTCCACAACAGGGTTGGGATAGGCTGCGTGGTTTGCGAATTCATATGTCTGGGTGCAAGGCCTCTTGCGCTCAGATTGCGCTGGGACATGTTGGTCTGAGGGCAACGATGGGCAAGGATGAAAACGCTTTATGCGATGCGTTTGACCTGGCGCTGGGAGGCGACGCCGGTGCCGGTCGCCTGGCAACATGGAAGCGTGGTGAGGTCCCCTCAGGGGCTGCCTTCGACGACATTGCCCGCCTGCTCACGTCGGTGGCAAACGGTGACCTCGATC
>JAJYDM010000047.1 GCA_021777475.1 Actinomycetes bacterium
TTCACTCCTTGAAGATGTACTCGCGCCATATGGGTGACCGCCCCGCCAATGACCCAAACCAATGCGCAATTTGCCCTCAGTGTGGAAACAAAAGTCAGATGACCCTAGCTAAGCCGCGGTATGTTCCTATACATGTCACCCGGGCATCTCCACGACAAAGAGCATTTTTGTAGCCGGAAATGCGGTCCCCGGATTAGGAGGACGATCTGCGATGTCTCAACAGATCCGGGCAAAGCGGCCTACTAACTAAAGCCTGAAGGAAGATGGAGTGAATATGTGGCTGCATGAGCGGGGAATCTTGATCAATTATGGAGTGGAGGATGTCAACGCGAACGTAGCCCGAGGCGGTCCCTGCCGTTAGCATTGGTCATGTGACTTTTGTGGTTGAAATCGATCTAGCCGATTGTGGGCTGTCCGAATACGTCCTTGCTGGCGTTGAAGTCCAATCTCCTGAACTCAATGTGTATGACCAGTATGGGTGGGCTTGATGCCTTCGCTTACCATCGCTGCCTGTCAAATGAATCCGTTAGTAGGAGACATTGAGGGAAATGTCGACAAGATGCTGGCAATGACAGAGCTGGCCAAGACCAGGGGTGCCTCTCTGGTGGTTTTTCCGGAATTGGCCGTATCTGGATATCCGCCTGAGGATTTGTTGGCAAAATCAAGCTATTTACGCAAGTGTGGGTCGGAACTTGAACGGCTTGCTCTGCAAATCCATGGGATAACGGCAATTGTTGGCACACCTGAGTCTAACAGAGGCCTTTTCAACTCGGCGGCCGTGATCGACGAGGGTCGGATTGTTAGGTATGTTCGCAAGGAGATACTCCCCAACTACCTCGTGTTTGATGAGAAGCGGTATTTCAATGGGGGAATTGGACCGTCGATTATCTTTGAAAAGGACAACGTTCGATTTGGGGTGTCGATATGCGAGGATGCCTGGTTTGCGGACGGGCCCGTATCCAAGCTTGCGGCCTACGGGGCGGAAGTAGTTATAAACATTAACGCTTCTCCGTATTCCATTGGAAAGCGCCAGGACAGGGCAGCAATGCTCAAGGACCGTTCAAGCAAGAATGGTGTTTTCATCGTCTACGTCAACCAAGTCGGTGGACAGGATGAATTGGTATTTGACGGCGCCTCGATGGCCTATTCCCCCGATGGGGAGCTTGTCGCTCTGGCGGAGTCGTTTTTGGAGGAGATTCTCTATATTGAGCTTGAGATTGCTGAAACAAGGCCGGCAGTTGAGAAACTGGATATTTCAGCCGTCGCCTCGAGGCTTGAAGATTCAACGAGTGCCGAAAGGTTCGAGTTCGTAGAGCTTTCCTCGGGCGACAACGATGGCTTTGAGGAAGGTTTGTTCAGGACTGGCGGCTTCATACCGTTTGGCTCGCTAGTCAGGGAACCAGATCCGAGGGAGTTCGCTAATTCGTTCGTGCCAAAAACCTGGAGCAAGACGCCCTTTGTCCCGCTTAGCGAGTCTATCGAGGAATCGATGGTGATCGAGACCTACCAGGCCTTGGAGGTCGGTACCAGAGATTATGTCAGCAAGAACGGTTTTGACGCGATAGTTCTCGGTCTTTCTGGCGGCATCGATTCGGCTCTGGTCGCTGTGGTCGCCAGCGATGCACTCGGCCCGGACAAGGTTCACTGCGTTGGCATGCCCTCTATGTACTCCTCAGAAGGCTCTCTGACCGATGCAAAGCAATTGGTGTCGAATCTCGGAGCGGAGTTTCTTATGCTGCCAATCGAGACTGTTCACCAGGCTTTCCTTGATGCATCCGAACATGTCCTGGGACGGCGTTTCGAGGGACTCACTGACGAGAACCTTCAGTCCAGGCTTAGAGGAGTGTATCTAATGGCACTGTCCAATCAGAGGAACTGGCTGGTACTGACAACGGGCAACAAGTCAGAGATGGCAACCGGCTATTCTACGCTTTATGGAGACACCGCCGGAGGATTCGGTGTGATCAAAGACCTAAGCAAGACGATGGTTTACCGCTTATCAAGGTTCAGGAACCAACTCGCTGGCAGGGAGGTCATACCGGAAGCCATATTGGAAAAGGCGCCTTCAGCGGAATTGCGCCCCGATCAGCGCGACGTTGACAGTCTGCCTCCCTATGAAATCTTGGATCCGATTGTCGAAGCCTTGGTTGAGTTGGACTACGACACTCTGGATTTGATTGATGCGGGTTTTGACTCTGACACGGTGGTCAAGATTGCCCGCTTGATAGATCTAAATGAATACAAGAGAAGACAGAGTCCCCCTGGTGTAAGAGTAACGCAAAGGGCCTTTGGAAAAGACAGGCGTGTTCCAATCACCAACGGATTCAAACCTTGGAAAACGGTGAATTAGTGCAGCTGACATCTGAGCATCTAGAGAGAGTCTTTGGGCCATCGGAGAAACTTGATTCCGGACTTGGAATCGTTGAGACTGGTTCAGCTGCAGGGGGACTGTCTGCCTTCCTGCTGATTGGATTTGAGCTACTTGGAAAAGCGGGTAGGCAGGTTGATTCAGATGACCTGGCTGTCAAATGTGCTACCTTATCCAGGATGCTGGGCAGGGCGGTCGAAGACGTCGCCAAGTTCATCCCACTGATTTCTGTGGTCGACAGGTCGAGCGTTCTGTCGCTATCCGGCAGGCTCGATACCATCTCAACTGATGGACTCTACGGCGAGCTGGGGCCGTTAGGCTCAATTAGTTTCGTTCGGAGCTATCTTTGCGAATTCCTTGATGCTGCGGTGTCGCACTACCTCTCCCGCTGCAGCGACTTGTCGGACAGGTCGTTCGCTAGGGCGTTGTCGGCCGTGCTTTCGATACTCAATGAACTGCGAGGAGCAATCGATATAGTAAGTCTGAACTGGAATGGCAAGGTCGCCGAGAACTCCCGCAATTTATCGGTATTTCAAGAAATTCTTGATTTGCCCTGGCATAAATAGCCGGAATTTTGACGAGACTTTATAGCTTAATTTAGGTGGTATGGAAATTAAATGGAGCAGCTACTGTTACTCCAGAAGTGTGAACTAGTTCACAAATTGTATCGCGGCTTTCTACCTGAGAGTTGCAGGCGGTAGCACAAAGGATGTGGAGAGTTATCTTGGCGCATCTGACTATGAGAGGCAAAATATGGCCAAAGAACGTTTGGAACGGGATGAAGAGGATCTAGTTCGTCTTTATCTCACCGATATCGGTCAGTATCCTTTGCTCAACAAGGACGATGAAGTCCGGCTCGCTCAGGACATTGAAGTCGGCTATAAAGCATTCAGAGAACTTAATTCCAAGAACAAGGAAGTTTCACCAACCCGAAGAAGAGAGTTGAAGCGTGCGGTGCGTGCAGGCGAAGCTGCCCAGATGACGTTTGTACAGTCAAACCTTCGCCTGGTTGTTTCAATTGCCAAGAAGTACCAGGCCTCTGGTCTTCCCCTGCTGGATCTGATTCAGGAGGGCAATCTTGGTCTGATGCACGCGGTCGAGAAGTTCGATTGGCGAAAGGGATTTAAGTTTTCGACCTACGCGACCTGGTGGATCCGTCAGGCGATCACGCGAGGAATTGCCAATACAGGTAGGACCATCAGGCTTCCGGTACACGCTGGCGACACGTTGGCCAGGGTTCAAAAGGCGCAGGCCCGTTTGGAACTCAAGCTGGGACGTCCGGCAACGCTGGATGAGCTTGGTGATGAAGTGGAAATGCCTGAAGACAAGCTTATCGAAGCTCTTAGGTTCAGATCCGAACCGCTGTCGCTGTCGGAGCCTCTGAGAGAGGACGGAGATGCCGAATTAGGCGACGTTGTCGAGGACCGCTCTGCCGAGTCGCCCTTCGAGGTGGCTGCGACCTCGCTCCTTCCGGTTGAGATTGCACGCCTTCTTGCGCCTTTGGATGAGAGAGAGCGGGAAATCTTGCGGCTTCGGTTTGGTTTGGACCGGGGAGAGCCAAGAACGCTGGAGGAAGTCGGTGAGCACTTTAATCTCACGCGCGAAAGGATTCGCCAGATTGAGGCCCGGGCTATGTCCAAGCTTCGCCACCCGTCGTCAGATACAGGGGCAAGGGATCTGTTGACAGTTTAGACGCCTGGTTGGGCGGGTTAGATTAGAACTGTTGCTAAGACGATATCCTGATCTGATCTTGCACTTCTCTGATCGAACTCATTGCGGTCGACCACGAGACCTTCCACTTCTGGGCGAGTTGGGCAACCGATACCTTTTCGACCAGTGACTGCCTTGCAAGATCAAGCTTGGCCCGGTTTGTCAGTGAATGGCGTGAACTGACAAAGTCTGCACTTTCTGTCCAGGTGACCTGTGGGCAGTCTGGATTGGTGCAGTTCCACACCCGCTTTTTCCACAAAATGACAAATGGCTTGTTTCCAATCGGCAAATCACGGATCGTTGAGGTTCTGCGGTCCTTAGGCTCTGCCGCGGCTCCACAGATTGGGCAGTAAACCGGCTGTCTCAGGGTCTCTACCTGGGCGACGATTTCATCGCCAACAGTGTGATAGTCGATCAGTCGCAACTCGCCAAGGCTTCTTATAGCTTCTTCTACCTCTAATCTCTCGGACATATTCGCTCCATTCGATTTCTTCAGCGAGGCTCAAACTCAGTTACTGACATTACTGACATATTTGGGATATATCCGACCAACTCCCAATCTAGCTTTCCTAAAGTCAAATGGTCTATCACCTGTAAACCCGAGATACATTTACCAGCGGATATACCGTTCCCGGATCTCGCTTCATGCATTGCCGGGCACTGGCGAGTCCTGGAAAATTCCACAATTGACCTATAAAGGTTTTATCGTGCAATCGCAATTAAATCAAGGGGTGAATTGACCTCGCCCGATATGAGTGGATTGTTTGGCGGAGGTGGACGGGAATCGAACCCGCCGGACGGGGTTCGCCCGTCCCAGCCGCTTTGAAGGCGGTGGAGCCCACCAGGTGCTCAGACACCTCCGTTGGTGCTTCTAACTTAGCGAGAGTTGAGAGTAATCGGTTCCGGCCGTCTTTAAAAACTTTCTCCTATGCCATAGTGAAAGAACCATCCAGCCACTACCCTTTCGGGTATGAAAAAACTTCTGCTTCTGTTAATCATCGTGGCGCTCGGCGCAGTCGCCGCGAAGAAGATCAAGGCGACCGTCTAAGTCCACTTCCGGAGTAGATGTCCGGAAGTTTTTGCCAGACGCTGCGGGTCCTGAGTCGGTATGCCCTACCGATCGGCACTTCCATGTTCACCAGAGGAACTTCAGGGTTCGTCGGGTATCCCCGCATCGTGGTCAAGGTATTGCCCAGAATCGGGCCACATTACAGGACACTTCGATTCGAGGGCCGTTGCATGTGGGCTCATTCACTCACGCCGATTTATCGATTCCTAGCCCGTTGGTCACGATGGCGGAGGTGCTGGAGATGCCAAGTAATAAAAAAAGCGGCGGGACTAGTGGCACCATTCGCAATTTCTCCGAGGTTCGCACCAATTGAAGGTGAAATTCAGAGCCAACTGCGAATCTTGGCTGCAGAGGATGAATCAAGGGACATTCCGGAAAGGTGAATTGCGTTCGGGAGTTAGCGGGTTTCCCTTTTTCAGCCAGCGACAGAGCGTGTTTGACGTTGTCTTTTTATTGCTACGCCAGTGGCAGTAGCCAGACTCGCCACTGCGATGGCAGCTGCACCAGCTGCCAATGTCTGGGTTTTCGTGCCCCGGACAGTGGAATTTTTGACGTGGACCGGTTTGGAAAAGGTCAGTATTTCCCAGCCTTTTTCCTTTGCGCGTTTCGTCAGTACTCGGTCAGGGTTGACCGCAACTGGATGTCCCACGGCTTCAAGCATAGGAATATCGGTGTATGAATCTGAGTATGCGTAGCTGTCTTTCAGCGATATTGCCTTTTCACTGGCAATCTCGACCATCGCATCGACTTTATACGGGCCATAGGAATAGAATTCCATCTCGCCGGTGTACTTGCCGTCCGGGTCGATTCGGGACTTTGACCCTATCACTCCGTCGACGTTCAAGAAGTCACCCAATGGCGCCAGAATCTCGATTGGGGATGCGGACACGAGGTATATCAACCGGCCCTCATTGCGGTGAAACTCCATAAGATCCAGAGCTTCCTTATAGATAAGGGGTTCAACTATCTCCGAGAGCGTCCGAGTGACAATCTGGGTAACGCGGTTCTGATCCCACCCTTTGGTAAGTGCAAGGACAGTCTCTCGAAGCCGGGCCAACTTTTGGTCGTTGGCACCAAGATGATGGTAAACGAGTTGCGCATAGGCGCTGCGAATGACTGTGCGACGGGAAATCAGCCCCTCTTTGTAGAAGGGAGGGCCGAACGCCAGCATTGAAGCTTTGGCTATTACTGTCTTGTCAAGATCAAAGAAGGCGGCCTCCATGACTTCATCATAAGCTTTCTTTATGAATTGTGACTTAATTGTCACCCAACTATTCTTTTGAACTAGCACCAACTATAGGTCAAGCCGTTCAAGTGTGGACTGCAACAGTGAAACGGCGAAGGCCTTGTTCAAAGGTGAGTTTAGATTTCCGCATTTTGGACTTTGAATGCACGAAGGACAGCCGTGGTCACATTCGCACGACTTTATCGATCCTATGGTTTCGCGTATAAGCTGGGGGGCGATCTCATGCGCAAGTCCCGCAATGCCGATGCCGCCAGGGTAACCGTCATAAATTGTGATAGTTGCCGCGACCTCGTTTTCCAGGTGAGACAGGAAGGGATTCGGGTGAAGCATTCGGGAGACTCCGCCAATATCCGACCGGTCGCAGATCGCGAATATAGGCATTATTGAGATCATCGCGTGCTCGGCGGCATGGAGTGCGCCAGGCAGGTCGGCAACCGGAATGTCTGCGAGAGCTTCAGGGGTGTACTCGAGCCACCATGCTGTGGTATCTAAAACGGTCGGTTGCATGTCCAGCTTACTCACCGACAGCAGTTCGCCCGAATGAGAAAGGAGTTGGTAACCTGTGACAACCTGGGTGATCTTGGAGGGGCCCAGACAGAGTGCCACGCCATTCTTTGACACCCGTTTTTCCGGCTCGAAGTTCTGGTAAGAGGTGTCAAACATGGTCTTGGTATGCTCCCCGCCCCAGAATGGTTCGACGATGGCCAGATTCTTTTCCATGTCGAGCGAGAGCACCTTGAAGCTCTGACCCAGGTGCAGATAGATTGCCCCTTGATGGAGGGTGGATGGCGCCTTATCGTATTCAATCGTCCCCAGCAGTTCCCCATCCTCAGCCGATATCAGGACCTGACTGTTCCCTGACGAGCGCATTGAGATTTGGTGATGCGGAGGAACGTGTGCGTTTGTGACGTAGCTCCCGCCTCGCAGGGAGATTTGGAGCTCGTCCTGCAGCTCGGCAATGATCTGTTCAAGTACCTTTTGGTTGCGAATGTTGGGGCCGCTGAAATGTGCGAGTTCGTGGGTGGACAGCGGGCTTTCGAAGCAGGCGGCCTTAATGTGTTCCTTGAGGATGTGGTGGTTGGTTGGATTGATGATGGCGCGTTCTGAAGTTCGTGACAGGAGCGAACCGGGATTGGAGCTGATCCATTGATCAAGCGCGTCCGGGCTACACACAAGAATCGCAGCACTTGGGACACCAGTTCTCCCGACCCGGCCGATTTGTTGCCGGAAGGAAGTGAAAGTCCCCGGAAAGCCGGCCACCACCGCTGCATCAAGGTGCCCGATGTCCACCCCTAACTCCATTGCTGAGGTGGACACCAGCAACTTTGTAACACCGTCGGCTACAAGTTGTTCGATACTTCTGCGTTGAACCGGAAGATATCCTCCCCGATATGAAAGTACTTCAAATTCGCTGTCGCTTGCGATTATCTCTCTTGCTTCGTTGGCAATGACTTCGCTCAGCTTTCTTGACCTGACGAACGTGATCACTCGGTGGTCCGTTGCAGCAAGGTAAGCCGAAATAATTGCAGATGCCCTGGTGTAGGAGGAGCGAATTCCGGTGGTCTCATCCAAGAGCTTCGGTTTCCATATGGCAATGGTCTTGGTGGCCTGCGGTGAGAAGTCTTCCTCAACCGCCACCACCTCTTGATTGATCAGTGTCGCGCAACTCTCGGCCGAATTTGCGATGGTGGCAGAGGTGAATATGAATTGGGGTACCGAACCGTAAAGGTTGGCAATCCGGATTAGCCGCCGGAGAAGGTTCGCGACATGCGATCCAAAAACACCGCGGTACACGTGGGCTTCGTCAAGCACTATGAAATCTAGTCCCGAAAGGAGGTAATGGTACTGGCCATGATTGGCGAGAATGGATGAATTGATCATCTCGGGGTTAGTGAGCCAGACATCCGCAAATTTTCTGGTATTTAACCTATGTTCGGCATTGCTGTCACCGTCAAAGGCACTGACAAGGATTCCTGGGAGTCTCAGCTTCGCCCAGCTTCTGATCTGGTCCTGGGCCAATGCTTTCGTGGGATGAATTACCAGAGCCTTAGGTCGCTGGCTCCGTCTTTTCGACGACAGTATCGCCTTTGCCACCGGCAGTTGATAGCAGAGGGACTTGCCGGAAGAGGTGGAGGTGGTAATTACCACATTCAGACCTTTTTCGATGAGTTCCAAGGCGTTTATCTGATGTTTATACAGTCCATTCGGGAAAAGAGTCTTTGTGATTTCCCTGTAGAAGGCGTCTTCCGGAACCTCATAGACGCCGTTTCTGGTTGGAACCTGGCTTATGAACGTAAATTCGCCGGTACCCCGAAGAGCCGGTGAATTGTCCAGATGTCTAAGCTTCTGTGCCAGGTCCACTAAAGGCGTCTAACTTCCTCCAACCAGGAGATGCTTCACCTGCTCCTCGGTGTCGGCGGTTACCAACGCCAGCACCTCGTCGCCAATTCTAAGGATCGTGTCTCCACGGGGCACCACAATATTGTCAGACCTCACGACTGCCACGATCGTAGCACCCTTGGGTATTCCAACCTGTGCAATCTCCCTATCCACAGCCGGAGAGTCCTCGGCCAAGGTTACCTCGACAAGTCTGGCGCCGGACTGTTGGAACGACAACAGACGGACCAGCGTGCCGACGCTTACGGCCTCCTCAACCAGAGATGAAAGCAGATGCGGGGTCGAAACCGCAACGTCGACCCCCCAGCTCTTGTTGAACAACCAGTGGTTCTTGGGGTGGTTCACCCTGGCCACGACCCTAGGAACCATGAATTCCTGTTTGGCGAGAAGCGAAACGACCAGATTGTCCTCGTCGTCGCCAGTTGCCGCAACCATGACGTCGGCGTCGGCAACCCCTGCCTTATGGAGCGATGACACCTCGCAGGCGTCTGCAACTACCCAGGTGCAGTCGATTAGTTTAGACAGTTTGGCAACCAGCTGATCATCTTGTTCGAGCACCAGGACCTCATGTCCAGCGTTGTGCAGATCTTCGGCTATGAATGACCCAACGTTCCCGGCTCCAGCAATTACCACCTTCATTCTGACTCCTTACCGGAAAAGTTTGCGTCGAAGTCCTTTAGAGCCTCACGCTCGATCAAAATATGGAGGACGTCCCCTTCCTGACCGATTAGTTCGGGATTTGACAATCGGGCGACGTTGGCTCGGGTCACCATGACGACCCTCGCCTGTTTGGTATTGAGTCCCTCGATCTTGGTTCCGCAGCGATTGTCAGGAATATTTCTTTCCACCAGGAGGATCTTTCCGGCTGGATCAGACCATTCCGGATTGATTGAATCAGGGATAAGCCGTCTTATAGCTTGCTCCGTGGTCCAGGTTACGGTGGCGACTGTTTGAATTCCAAGTCTCTGATAGATCACAGCCCTTCGCGGATCGTAGATTCTCGCCACAACGTTCTTGATGGCGAAGGTTTCTTTCGCAATTCTTGCACTCAGTATGTTCGAGTTGTCACCAGACGTGACGGCTGCCACCGCATCGGCATGGAGAATGCCTGCTTGCAGCAGATGGTCACGATCGAATCCGAAGCCTACGACGGCCTGGCCGGTGAAACTGTCGGGCAGCCGCCTGAATGCCCTTTCCGACTTGTCAATTATTGCAATACTATGATTTTCTGCGCTCAAGCGAGTGGCCAGTTCTGAGCCAACTCTTCCGCAGCCGATAACTATTATGTGCACAGTTATCTATCTCACACGGTTTCAACGCAAAGTACAACCAAAGTTGAGAAAGAATTACAAAGAATTTTGTATTTCCTATACGCTGTGGAGATGCAAAGTGAGGCGGCTACCGAAACGTCATGACTGGATACTCTGAAAATATCGGTTCATCTGAGGTCGGTGGCGGGGAAAATACCGGATCAGACGCGTCCCCTGGGGAAGAATCCAGGGAAATTCGGATTCCGGAGGTGAAGAGTCCTCAGGCTCTCCCCACAATGGGGTCAATCTATCTTCCAGAATCGTTTCTGTACCGGCTGAAGAACAGACTCTTGGGACAACCACTTGTGACTGAGAGACTTTCTGAAGAGCGGCTTCCCAAATCGGTGGCGTTGGCGATACTGTCTTCGGACGTTATGTCATCTTCGGCATATGCGACCGAGCAGATACTCACGATTCTCATCCCGATAGTTGGAATTGCCGCATTTTCGCTGGTGCTTCCAGTTTCAGTCATGGTATTGATAATTCTGACGTTCGTTACGGCTTCCTACCTGGAGGTCATAAAGGCCTATCCCCGTGCCGGCGGAGCATACGTGGTCGCCAGGGACAATTTCGGTCTCAAGGTGGCCCAGATTGCTGGCGTATCTCTGCTGATCGATTACACGCTTACTGTGGCGGTATCGGTATCCGCTGGAACAGATGCTCTAACCTCGGCTATTCCAGCTCTTCAGCACTACAACGTGGTTTTGTCTGTAATTTTTGTGCTCATGATCGCCTTTGGCAACTTGAGGGGGATACGTGAAGCGGGCAAGACATTTGCGCTTCCAACGTTTCTGTTCATCCTGAATATGGGTGTGTTGATCATTGTCGGATTGACGCGTGCCGCGCTTGGGCAGCTTCATCAGGCTCCAATGCATGTGCCCGGCGGAGTGCCGGTTGGAAATGTTGGCAGCGGCCTGCTCTATGGAGCCTCTCTCTTCATCTTTCTGAAGGCATTCGCCAACGGCGGCACGGCTCTAACGGGTACCGAAGCGATATCGAACGGCGTAAGCATTTTCAAGGCTCCCCAGCCAAGGAATGCGCGAATAACGCTGGTTTCAATGAGTCTAATTCTTGGGACAATGTTCTTTGGGGTGTCGCTGTTGGCCCGTTTGGTCCATTCGGTTCCCAGGATAACGGGTTCCCCAACGGTATTGAGTGTCATCGCCAATCAGGTCTACGGACAGTCTGTGATCGGCCGTTTCGCATTTTACTTCTTACAAGTGACCACCTACCTTATCCTTGTGCTGGCCGCTAATACCTCGTTTACCGGCTTTCCATTTCTTGCGTCATTCGCCGCCGAGGACTCCTTCATCCCACGCCAGTTTTCAAGACGTGGGCACCGCCTGACCTTTTCCAACGGAATAATCGTCCTCACGATTCTCGCTGAAATACTGATTGTTGCCACCCGGGCACGGGTTTCGGCTCTGATTTCTCTTTATGCCATCGGAGTATTCACCGGATTCACGATGGCGGGCGCCGGTATGGTCAAGCACCACCTAACCCACAAAAGGGATCACTGGAAGCGCAGGGCATTTATAAACGGAATTTCTGCGATTCTGTCGTTTGCGGTGGATGTCATCTTTGCGGTTACCAAGTTCACCTCCGGCGCATGGGTCATCATCGTTGTGGCGCCGATTCTGGTGCTCTCTTTTATCCGGCTGAACAAGCAGTACCAGCGTGAGGAAGAGGAACTGGAGACTGGAGTTTCACTGGCCTCGGAAGCTCCGGTCATGCGCCGGCATGCGGTCATTGTCATGGTCGATCGGCTGGACCTCGCCACTGCGAGGGCATTGCAGTATGCCAAAGCCCTAGTGCCGGATGAAATCCGCGCGGTCCACTTTGTCCTGGACACAAGGAAAGCGCGCCAACTGGAGGTGGAGTGGTCTCGGCTTGCCGCAGTAAAGATTGATCTTGAGTTCATCGAGGTTGTGGACAGACGACTGCGCCGGGCCGCCCTAGAGTTAGTGGCCGAGGTTGTGGCTGATCAACAAACTGAGGTAACAGTCTTGCTTCCAAGGAGGGCATACCCAAGGATCTGGTCCAGGGTCCTTCATGACCGAACCGCGGATTCCATCGCAGATGTGATTTCTCAGCTTTCCCACGCGAATGCGACGATCGTTCCATTCCACGTTGCTGGAGGGTCTTCGGAGAAGTCGAAGTTGAGAGTTCAGTTTGCCAACGAGGAAAAGGAGCAGAAGAAGACCGAAGAGGTGACCACGGACGAGGCACAGCATGAGCTGGCCCCAGGAACGACACCGATTGGGTCTCTCCCTTGGCGCACAACCTGTAAGATCGCTGGCAGGGTGAAGTCAGTTCGCGTGCAGTCACTGGATTCCGTTCCCAGTCTCACGGCCCGGGTTGAAGATGCAACCGGAGGGCTGGTACTGGTTTTCGCCGGCCGACGCAGCGTGCCGGGTATGGAACCAGGACGACTGATAGCCGCCGAAGGAGTCGTTGGCGAGGTAAGTGGTCACTTGGCAATGATGAATCCGGATTACGAGTTTCTTGCATCTTCTGACGGGATAGACGGAGATTAGACGTTCCAAACCCAGGCTGACAAATCTCAATAAGATCTCTCATTTATAGTTTGTTTACGCCAGATGTTACGGTTACTTCGAATTAGTGGATATAGTTTGCGCGTATCGTTTTATAAATTTCGCTCACTGTAGGTGTTGATGGCAAAGCAGTTAGTAATTGTGGAGTCTCCGGCAAAGGCCAAGACGATTGCAAAATTTTTAGGACCCAACTTCGTGGTTGAGTCCTCCATTGGCCACATCCGTGACCTTCCCAAAGGGGCATCTGACATACCTGCATCGATGAAGAGCCTCCCTTGGTCACGCCTCGGAGTAGACGTAGATAATTCCTTCAAGCCGCTTTATGTAATTTCACACGATAAAAAGGCCCAGGTCGCAAAGTTGAAGGCCCTTCTAAAGGATGCCGACGAGTTATTTCTCGCAACTGACGAGGACCGCGAAGGCGAATCGATAGCCTGGCACCTCATGGAGGTGCTGTCGCCGAAGGTTCCGGCCAAGCGGATGGTGTTCCATGAGATAACCAAGGCCGCAATAGAGACCGCAATCAACCAGACCAGAGCTATCGATCGGCAAATGGTGGATGCGCAGGAGGCCCGCCGGATCATTGACCGCCTGTATGGCTACGAGGTGTCGCCGGTTTTATGGCGAAAAGTGCTGCCAAAACTCTCTGCCGGCCGGGTCCAGTCTGTGGCCACGCGGATGATCGTGGAGCGCGAACGGGCCAGGATGGCTTTCAAGTCAGCCAACTGGTGGGATCTTTCGGGGCAGTTCTCAAAATCGAGTCAGGAATTTTCGGCAACTATAGTCTCGATCGGTGGCAGCCGTGTGGCCGGAGGAAAAGATTTCTCTGAGAACGGCGAATATGCGAAGTCAGACACTGCCAAGATTGTCCTGCTTCAAGAGGAGATGATCTTCGGTCTAAGGGACGCACTGCGGGGCCAGGATTATCAGGTTTCATCGGTCGAGCACAAGCCATATCGACGCTCACCTGCAGCTCCGTTTATGACCTCTACGCTGCAGCAGGAGGCCGGGCGGAAACTACGGTTCTCGGCTAAACGGACCATGTCCATAGCGCAGAGGCTCTATGAGAATGGCTACATAACCTACATGAGGACCGACTCCACTGCCCTCTCTGACGCAGCTGTAACCTCTGCGCGTCATATCGCCTCCAAGATGTACGGAGAGCGCTATGTGACGCCAAAGCCGAGGGTATACGCGAACAAGGTTAAGAATGCCCAGGAGGCCCACGAGGCGATAAGGCCGGCGGGTGAAGACTGGCCCACTCCTGAAAACCTCTCAGCCCAGCTTTCGTCGGATGAGATCAAGCTATACGAGCTGATTTGGAAGCGCACAATTGCCTCGCAAATGTCGGATGCGGAAGGTACCTCAGCCCAGATAAGAATCAAGACCGTGATTCCTGCCTTTTTCACCATGGAGTTTGCTCCGTCGGTTGCACCAGGCCAGGAGGTGCTTTTCGGGGCTTCGGGCAAGGTCATTGCATTTCCCGGATTCCTCCGCGCTTATGTGGAAGGTGCTGATGATCCCGAGGCGGAGCTTGACAGTACCGAGGTCCGTCTTCCGCAACTGGCGGTGGGGGATTCAGTGGATTTGTTGGATTTGGCTGCCGAGTCCCATAATACCTCCCCCCCGGCCAGATACACTGAGGCGTCTCTTGTCAAAGCGTTGGAGGAGATGGGCGTGGGCCGGCCATCCACTTATGCGTCGATCATCGGTACCATTCTTGATCGTGGCTATGTCTGGAAAAAAGGCACGGCATTGGTGCCCTCGTTCGTCGCTTTCGCCGTCGTAGCACTCTTAGAGCGGTACTTCTCCCATCTGGTGGACTACAACTTCACCGCTGCTCTGGAGGACTCTCTGGATCAGATTGCGAAAGGTGAGAGGGAGTCATTGCCATATTTGAGCGAGTTCTATTTCGGTTCAAATGGGAGCGGACTGAAGGCAATGGTTCAGGATCATCTGGATGAGATAGATCCAAGGGAGATCAACTCCATTCCTATAGCAGTCGATCCCGATGGCAACGAGATCGTTGCCAGAGTGGGGAAGTTTGGCCCTTATCTATTGTGCAATGAGGTGACGGCACCGATACCTCCCGACCTTGCTCCTGATGAAATAACTATGGAAAAGGCAATCGAACTGCTCAACCAGACTTCCATCGAGATGCCTCTGGGGTTAGATCCTGAGACCGGACTTTCGGTTTGGGCCAAGGTTGGGCGTTTTGGTCCGTTTGTGCAGCTTGGTGATACCTCTGAACTGCCTGCGAAAGTCAAGCCGAAGACCGCGTCACTTTTTGCCAGTCAAAGTTTGTCAACCATCACCTTTGACGAGGCGATGAAGCTTCTGTCGTTGCCCAGGAACGTTGGTGTGGATTCTGCGGATGGTCAAATGATCCAAGCCGCCAACGGCAGGTATGGTCCATATTTGAAAAAGGGAAATACGACCAGGAGCCTGCCCTCCGAAGAGGAGATCTTCACGGTCGATCTGGCTCAGGCCCTTCAACTCTTTGCGGAACCAAAGACTGGGCGCGGCGGTCAAGCCCGAAAGGCGAGTCCAGTTACCGTTGTCGGTGAGACACAAGATGGCAAGGAGATAACCCTACGGACCGGTCGCTTTGGCCCCTATGTCACTGATGGTGAGGTCAATGCATCGCTCAGGGTCGGGGACTCACCGGAAGAGCTGACTATCGAGCGAGCCATTGAGTTGATAGAGATGCGCAAAGATACCATAGCGGCGAACGGTGGCGTCATAAAGAAGCGGGCATCAAGAGGGACCGCCAAGAGGAGCACTACCGCAAAAGCTTCAAGAAAGACCAAGAGTTGAACCGAGGACTGTTTGTTACTTTCGAGGGCGTAGAAGGTGTCGGCAAGAGCACCCAGGCTTCCCTGCTTGCCCAAAGAATCCGGTCTGAATTGCAGAGGGAGGTGGTATTGACCAGAGAGCCTGGTGGAACAGTACTTGCCGAACGGCTCAGGGAATTGGTTCTATCCGACAACGCGGAACCTGTCGACGAGCGTACTGAAGCCCTTATCATGGCTGCTGCCCGAGCTAGCCACGTATCGCAGCTCATCTTGCCGAGCATGAGAGATGGCCGACATGTGATTTGTGACCGGTTTGCCGGTTCATACCTTGCTTACCAGGGGTTTGGAAGAGGCCTGGATCTAGATGTCCTGGGGGTGATTACTCACTTTGCGTCGTTTGCCATTGAACCCGACCTGACATTCCTTCTTGAAATTGAACCCGGGGTGGCAATGGAGCGAAAAGGGGTGATCCGGGATCGGATTGAGACGGAGTCGGCGGAGTTTTTTACCCGGGTTTCGAAGGGATATTCTGAACTGGCGCTTTCGGATTCGTGGGTTTCCCTTGACGGCACACTTCCGGTGATGGAACTGCACGAGGAAATATTTGGCAATTTCTTGAGAGTGGTTCAAAACTTCGGGGAAAGGTGAGGGGTGTAGATCTCTCATGAGTCTAGCTGATCTATTCGAGCGGATTCCTGGCCAGAGTCGTCTTGCCGGGGAACTTGAGGCGCATGTGCAACAGCCCAAGAATTCTTATTTTTTCGTTGGCCCTCATGATGCCGGGGTGCTGACGGCCGCAAAAGCTTTTGCCAAGGCCATTCTCTGCGCGGACCGGGGCTGTGGTGAGTGTCAAAGTTGCCAGGCGATAGAGCAGGATCTCCATCCCGATGTCGCAGTTTATGAGCGTTCCGGAGCAGCTTTGACGGTGAGCGAGGCGCGGGAGATAACCGAAATGGCCTTTCGGTCAACCTCCGGTTCCAGCTACCAGGTCATAATTGTTCCTGAAATGGAACTTGTTGGCAGGGCAGCGCCGGTCTTGCTGAAGAGCGTTGAAGAGCCGCCGATCTCAACGATCTTTCTTCTACTCGCATCGATGGAGGTTCCAGAACTGCGGACCCTGATGTCCCGTTCCATAGTAGTCAAATTTGACCCTCTCTCCGAGGAGCAGATCTATCAGTATCTGATCATGCGTGGCCATGACCCGCGGGATGCCAAGGATGCGGTACGTTTGAGTGCAGGCCGGTGGTCAAGGGCAGTTGAACTGGTCGGTAATCCAGAACTAAGGGAGCGGTTTTCGCTTTGGGAGGAGCTGCCCGGTCTGTTAAGTAAGGACATATCGGTAATCATAAGTCTGGTGGACAGGCTTATAGGCGCAGTGACACTCATGGAAGAGCGTCGGAAGAAAGAACAAAAGAAGGAGACTTCCGAACTGAATGAAATGGCCAAGGCTCTGGGAGTCAGCCGTGCTTTCCTTGGGGACAAGCTTGAAGAAAAACATAAGAGGGAGCTTCGGCGGATCCGCACCACCGAATTGCGTGCCGGTTTGTTGCTTCTTGAAATGCACTATCGAAATCAGCTGCTGCTCGAAGGATTGCCTTCAGGTGCACTTCGTGCCGATATGGACGCCATCAGGCAAATTGAGGATTCCCAGTCGGCGCTGGTGAGAAATTGCAACGAATTTCTATTGCTTGTCGCGTTACTAAGTCGCCTTCCCTCTAAGGCCAGCTAGAATTGGCCCGTCGCCCGGGTAGCTCAGTCGGCAGAGCAGCTCACTCGTAATGAGCAGGTCAGGGGTTCGAATCCCCTCTCGGGCTCCAGTTCAGAGGGGATCGAAGCTGA
>JAJYDM010000048.1 GCA_021777475.1 Actinomycetes bacterium
GATTCCAAATAGTCAGTGACATCTTTTTGTAACTTCGAAAGCATTGTGGGAAGAATATCTGCGTCCAGATTTCGCCTTAGACCACCCACCGCCAGCACGTTTCTGAGTAACCGGTGTCCCGTGAGTTTTGCGTTGATCTGTTTTGCCCTTTCCTCCAACAGCGCTCCAAATGCTTCACCCACCTTCAAAGTGGTGGTCTTTGAAAGCATCGAGAAAAAGTGCAGGTTGTTATAGATTCGTTCCAGTTCTGCAAGAATGACTCTCAAAAGCTGTGCCCGCCTGGGGACATCCAGTCGAAGCGCGTCTTCAATAGCAAGGCAATATGCCAATCCGTGGCAGATTGTTCCCACCCCTGACACCCTCTCGGCCAAGATCACTCCTGAATCTGGATCCTGCTGCTGAAGATCTTGTTCGATCCCTCGATGTTTGTAAAAGAGTCGAGGTGTGTAGTGCAGGATTTCTTCGCCGATATAGGCAAAATGGAACTCTCCGGTTTCAAGAACGTCAGCGCGAATTGGACCCCAGAAAAGATCCTGCACTTGTGTTGCCAAGACCTCCGGCAGTTGCGGGGAAGTCGTATCTCCAAAGAGTTGCAAGATCTCTTTACTGGTTGGATCAAATGGCAGTCTTGTGAGCGCCATTCCTTCCAACAAAACCAAAGGAAAAGGTTCGGGATTACCCGTGAAGGTTATGTCAGACAGGTCCATAATCTCCCTCTCGTACCAACTCAGCAGTGGCACGAGTTCAGACAGGGAAGGTACCTCCGTTGCGGCTCGAACAGTCAACTCCAGGAACTCAAGGTTCGGTCCCCGGTCCACCAAATATACAATCTCGGGAACCGGTCCCATATAGCGCAGGTATGCCATTTGGAAACGGCATCCCTCCTTTAATAGACTCCTGGCTTCATCCAGAAGTTGTGATGCTTTTATGTGAGCCTTTACGAGTTTTTCCATCAGAGTCCTTTGCCCGCTTCAGTAAAGAAATGCAGCATTCCTGACGGCCACCAGAGCCCGAGAACAAGTATTGCCGCCAGGCTCAGCCACATTGGCACCTCCAGCCAGCTATTGAATTGCATTACTGGCAAGCTGTCTGGGGCAGGTTCCAGGCCGAAGAACATTGCCCGGAAGTGGTTCATGAAACCGATGAAGATTACGATCAAAAGCAGCCCAATCACCCAGACTGTCCATGAGTTCTTTCCTCCAATTCCGGCCCGCAGGATTGCGACTTCACTCTGGAACAGGCCGAAAGGCGGTGCTCCGGTTATTGCGATGGCACCTAGCAGCCATAGAGCGCCGGTGACGGGATAAAAGGAAAGGACTCGACGAATCCTGTGGATTTCCTTGGATCCGTAGCTGCGCATTGCATTTCCTGCACCAAAGAACAGTAGAGACTTGTTCAAGGAATGATTTAGCATCTGATACATAGCCCCTGCTATTCCAAGAACACCTCCAAATCCAAACCCGATCGCAATGATCCCCATGTGTTCGATGCTGGAGTATGCCATGAGGCGCTTTATGCCCTGCTGGCGAACTATGAACATGGCGGCAATCGACAGTGAAAGTACTCCGAGCACTATTACTGCTAAATGGGCCGGCACCGAGGCTGCAGTTCCATCCAGAACATCCATGAACCTGACTATTCCGAGGATTGCGGTGTTCAGAAGCGCACCAGATAGCATTGCCGATACCGGCGCAGGTCCCTCGCTGTGTGCGTCCGGAAGCCAGGTGTGCATTGGCGCGAGGCCGGCCTTGGTTCCAAAACCCACGAGTACCAGCAGAAATGAGGTGAGCAATAAAGAAGTTGGAACCTTGCCAGCCACCGAATGAAGGGTAGCCCAGGTCATCGAATACACCGGACCAAGGTGAAAGGTGCCGGCCCAATAGAAAAGGACTATTCCTAACAGTGAGAGTGACAGTCCTGAGGAAACAACGATCAGGTATTTCCATGAAGCCTCAACGCTTTCGGCCTCTCGTTCAAATCCAACCAGAAAGGCACTCACTATCGTCGTGAAATCTATGGCAATCCAGTAAAGTCCAGGATTGTTCATGAATGGGGCTATCAGCATAGTTAGCGCGAAACCCTCCAGCAGTCCGTAGAATTTCGCAGCCTTGCTGCCGGTGACGTTGAGGATTCTCATGTAGCCAGTTGAATAAATAGAGGCAAGCAGGTAAACCGCACCTATGCAAAGTGTCACCCAGTTCCCAAATGGGGAGATGAGGATGTAACCCGAGACGCTCTGCTGAGGCTTGGTCGGGGAAAAGACCAATAAGGCCAACGTGGTCACGAAAACCGCAGCAGCCGAGAAAAGATTCACATATTCGTGTCGAACCCGGTTAGCCGCGAGGAGGCTAATGAGTATCGCCATGATTGGTATAGCCCACAGGATTTCCACGACAGTGAGCATGTCAACCTACCAATTTCTGCAGATCTCTGGACGATGTTGTACCTGCGTGCACCTTTAAATAGCGGACCAGGATGCCGAACGTCATAACGATGATCAAAAGATCAAAAAGGATCACCAGTTCTAACAGAATTGGCAGTCCGGGAACCAGAATTTGAGATCCAAGAAAGATTCCATTTTCGATTACCAGAAGTCCGAGGATGTGGCTTATTGCCTCCGAGCGCACGACCATAAGAAGGAATCCAATCAGGTTCAATCCAAACATAGCCGTAAGCGCCATGAGAGTAATGTTGTTGGTTATTCCAAGCTTGTCGCCAATCGAACTGCTCAAGGCGAATGCGATGAGTATCAGTAGAGCGCCGACCACCATGCCGGAGGCGGGCCTGAAAAGGGGAGTAAATTCCCGGTCTATTTTGAGCCTGTTCACCAAACGCAGCAGCAAGTATGGTAGTAATGCGCCTCTGAATAGGACAGTCAGTCCGGCAATGACGTAGAGTTCCTTGTAATGGCCATAGTAGGCGACCGATGCTGACAGAGCGGCAATTACCCAAGATTCCGCCGCAAACGCAAGAATGTGATTCCTCAGCCAATGCGATCCCAACATAACAAATGACAACACAAGAGCTAGGGTCATCAGAAAACTGAGCAGCGATGTGGCGAGGGAATTCAAGTGGGCTGTGAGCATTCTTTGCCTTCTAGATCTGGTTTGCTATCAGGGCAACTACTGCGAATAGGAACGACAGTGCCAGGGGTTCCTGGTATCGGTAGAAGCGGAGTCTTGATTGGATGGTGTCGACAACTGACATAAGAACAGCAACAGTTCCGTATTTTAAGATTATGAAACCTATGGCCAAGGACAATGACGGTAGTGATCCGCTTGTGGATAAGCCCCATGGAAATAGGAATACGTTGAGGAAGATGGTATAGAGGATGAATTGCTTCATCCACGATGACCACTTGAGAACTGCCAGCAACGGCCCAGAATATTCAAGAATTCTGGCTTCGTCAATCATGTACACTTCGTAATGTATTGAAGAGTGAATTGGGAGGCGGTCCGTCTCGACAGTCAAGAGGATGAAGAATCCGAAGACCAAGAAGAGATGAGCCGGACTCCAGTAGGTGGCTAAGTTTCTGACCAGCACATGGTTCGCTACAAACGGGAGCATGGAATGATCCAGAAATGCAACGCCGACAAAGATCAGAATTAACGTTGGCTCGGCCAATATTGTCAGCATGACCGACCTTGACGCACCTAGGCCGCCGAATGGCTGCCCGGTGTCCAGACCCGCTAAGAGGATTGCGAAACTTCCCAGTGTCAGAACAAGTCCTCCGCCCAGGATGTCTCCCATGTCAGATAGCGGCAGCGGATAGTTTGTCAAGACGGGTATGAGGATGGGAACAATGAGCATCGAGGTGAATGCAATTACCGGTGCTGTCCAGAACACCCAAGAAGCAGTTTCAGGCACGACAATTTCTTTACCAAGAAGCTTGAGGATATCGCGGTACGGCTGCAAAACCGGGGGACCCTGTCCTCTTTGAATACGCTCTTCGAACTTCACGATAAATCCGTGAAGAAGCGGTGCAGCCAGTACAACGGTCAGCACCTGCAGAATTTGGATTAAAACAGAGCTGACGACCAACTTCCCTCCTCGAGCGGATCAACTATTCATAGTCACCGTTTCCAGGAGTCATTAGCCGAATCGGCAGTTTTGGCGAACTCCATCGCCAATTGAATTCGATGTCCAAGCTAACAGAATCTTTTGCTGAGGTCAATCATTCGGAGCGTAGGAAAGAAATTGGTGACTGGAGGGATAGAGTCTTTAGGTCGGGAAGATTCACAGGTCTTAGGTCATACGGATCAGCCGACCTGCAATTTCTGTGTCGCTGTCTTGTCGGAATCGACCCGCACCATGAAGCAAATGCGAGCTTTGTGCATGACTTTAGTAGTGTAAAAGAATTCAACGATGATTGGCAGTCGAGAATTGATGTGGGTTAGGTCAGCGTTGTTGAAAACTCTGTTGGGGCCAAAGTTAGTCATCGCACGATATTGCAATGCCCAAGATCCGGTTGTACGCGGAGAGTCCGGGAAAGGTCTCATGCGTCAGAGCACTGTGATCACGTCGTTGGCCTTTGAAAGTTGGAACCTTTTTGTGCAGGCAGCTCCTGCAAGCCTGTCTCCTTTTGGAGGGCATGCATTTCCGGGGAACATTTATGACTGGTTTAGGCCAGAGGATTCTTGGTCTGGGGTCGCCCTATTCGCGACGCGGAATTGAAAGGTGAAAGATTGCTAACTTATTTGCAAGTGCCGAAATTGGGTGTATACCTCTCTGGACAGCGCGAACGTAATTAGACATGAATTGTCATTTAACCAGGAAATTCATGATAGGAATATGATGTGTACAGTGTTTCAGAGGGTTAGACGGGGCTGAGCAACCAAGAAAGAGAATGGATGCGCAAATCGGGGATGGCGATAGGTTTGACAGCGGTCGCCGCAATAATGACGGCCTGTGGGGGCACGTCTACGGCCGATCAGGTTGCAAGTTCGTCGCTAATTGTTACCAAGTTCAACGGACAACTGAACCTGACAAGCACCAAGCCATCGGCGCTCGTCGATAGCTCAGGGATCCTCCAGCAGGCAGAAGCGGTTTCATTTGTCTCTAAAAGTGAAATAATCGCGGCCCAGAATGATGGGAATGCGTCTGTGATTTTTAGGAGCCTGGACGAAGGCAGAAACTGGAATCAGATCTCCGTCGTACCTGGTACGGTCGATAAAGTTGACTTTGTCAATTCCCAAGTTGGATTTGCAC
Organism: Actinomycetes bacterium; assembly: GCA_021777475.1. Taxonomy (GTDB): domain Bacteria; phylum Actinomycetota; class Acidimicrobiia; order Acidimicrobiales; family Acidimicrobiaceae; genus SCQM01. The sequence continues at coordinate 5,209 of JAJYDM010000048.1, forward strand.
TTGCCAGGTCTTCCGCTGATGCCTCCTCGAGCGCGCTCTATTCGACTTCAAATGGAGGTCAGACCTGGGTAGAAGTGTCAGCGGGGTCAGCCGATGGAATTGGGTTTGTGTCTGCACAAGTCGGTTTCGAGGTACGGCGAGTCGCGGATACCAAAAATAATGTACAAACTGCGTCAATTGTTAGGTCGCAGGATGGAGGAAAGACCTGGGTCACGGTGCCATCGCCGTTGGATTCCGGCGTGATTTCAGCCTCCTTCAGCTTCATTAGTCCGACGGAGGGTTGGTTGTTGGCTGGCACGGCGACAGGTGCCGGCACTCAGACTAAGTATCTTTACCAAACTTCAGACGCCGGCACCAAGTGGACCCAAATTACCAAGACCCCCGTTAATGCGAGTGGATCGAGTATCTCGGAGGGGCTTCTTCCGATTGGCGGTTTTGTGAATGAGCTGCAGTTCATGAATGGCTCTGTCGGATATATTTCACTTCGCCAAGGTGGATTCTTGGAAACGAGCGATGGGGGCCGCAGCTGGCATCAGGTGGAGCTTCGCGGCTTGCCGATCCAGTCGGCTAACCGCATTCTTAGCTTTGCAGCCTGGAGCCCTACCGATTTTTCAGTCGTTACGGAACGTCCTTCATTTTGGATCAGCACCTCTCCATCACAGTGGCTGCGAGTTTACCCACCTTACCGTGAGACAGGGATATATAGCAGCCAGAATGGCCTCTACGCGCTTTCCCAGACAGGAGAGTTGGCGGACGTTCAGACGTCGAGTTCACAGCAGACTTTGCCTCGCGTACCACAGGGAACAATTCAAGTCGATCCTTTTCATGCCGGAATGATGGCATTTACTCCGACAAAGATCTATTTCAGCGCCGATGGAGCACATTGGGAGCAGCTCCCGGTTCCCCATGGGTGGTCGCTTCTCCAGGGCCATTTTGTCTCGGCGAATTTTGGGCTTGTCGTCGCCAATGACAACGGGCCTCCGGGGTCCGCTGTATTGGAGCTGACGAGCGATGGAGGGAGCAGCTGGCAAAAGATTGTTACGAAGTTTCGCCCATTTGCAATTGATCCGGTTAGCCCAACAGATTGGTGGGCATTGGGGGGTACCGATGTGACGTTTACGGCTAACACCTCGAAGCTTGGTTCAAAGCAGATGCATTGGAATTTGTATTATACGGAAGATGGCGGAAAATCATGGGATGAGTTCATCGCTAACTGGCCTGTGGTTGGAGGGCTTGATTTTGTGAGCAATTCGGAAGGATACGTTTGGATTCCCGGCAAGCTCTACAGAACGGTTGATCGGGGCAGTTCATTCTCGGTGTATGATCTGCCGAGTCAATTAGGCTTGGAGGGAATGTTTTCAATGGCATTTGAGCCAGGTGGAGTTGGCTGGTCACTCGGGAATGCCGGATACCCCATTTATCACACAATTGATGCTGGTGCACATTGGGGTCCGAATCCTTAAACCAGGTATTCCATCTGTCTAACGGTCAGCTTTTCCGTATGGCAGTTTGGGTATATCGTCGGCTTTTGAGGATGTTTTTGGGTATGTGAACGCTATGGCCAGATTCCGGCTGTTTTTGATCCCGTTTTTTGCAACATGATCAAAATAAACAGCTTTTCAAGTCTTCGGGCTGTTCCTATGAATTTCCTGCCTTGATATGTACTCGTTCTTGCTACTGGTTTTAGGGTCCTGATAGTTACCTAAAGTACCATCGGTATCGTGTCCGTCGAGTAATCCAAGTATCTAGCTTCTATTCGCGCGCGGATTATGGATGAGATGCGTTTTCCGTGATGCTAGAGAAGCTTCACGCCCTGTTGTTTGCGAAGGGTTTCGGCGAGAGAGGTCCGACAAGGTAATCTCCGTGTCTCAGTTGGCTGGGGACGAACTTAGATTTTGCTTCGGAGCGTGAGCAAAAAAGCCCTTTTAATAAGAAACAAGTTATGCTCCCAGGTCGACAGGCAGAAACGGCGCAGCCAATCCAGCATAATTAGGAGCTCGCTTTTTTAGGGATGTTTGATACCCAGACTCACAACGACCATTACTTTGTGTCTCTCCCGAGACTAAGTTTGAACCATGATGAAAAAGCACGTGTGGATTCTTAGGGCTGGCTCACTGTGGACATTCTATGTATGGGGAGTGTTGGTACAGAATATGATTTTCGATCGGTCCAACACCATTGTATTTCGTGCAGTTCACATCGGCTTGGCGGTAGTGTCGTTTGCGTTGGCGGCAATCACCTGGAAGATTTCCAATTCGATGGCCAAGGAAATTCAGTTACGCAAGCGCAGTAGAGATCTGTCAGAGATAACTGTTTCCAGCCAATCACGGTGAAAAAATCCAGCTGGGTGGTCAGGCTTGTGCGTCTGGTCCTTACTCACAAGCGCAACGTAACTCTAGCCCTGGGTGCGTCGATCATCGGTATGGTGATCTCCGCAATCGTGCCTGTAGTGGAGCGAACGGTAATTGACAGTGTCGTCATAGCCAGGAGCCAGCCTCTTGCGCCTTGGCTGACGGTATTGGTGGCGCTTGGGGTCGTCGGATTCAGTCTTTCGTTCGTGCGCCGTTATGCCGGAGGTCGACTGGCGTTCGATGTCCAGCATCAAATCCGGAATTCGATATTTGAGCACCTCCAAAGACTTGACTTTGCCCGTCATGACGAGCTTGCGACGGGGCAACTGGTTTCACGGGCCAATTCTGATGTAGGCCTTGTACAGGGACTTTTATCCTTTACCCCGCTTCTCATAGGAAACTTGGCGATGCTCGTATTTGCGATCATAGTGATGTTGGTGGTATCGCCAGAGCTGGCTTTGGTTGAAATTGCGTCGATTCCGGTCTTGGCTTTTGCGTCGCTTCGGCTTCGGTCCTCGGTATTTCCCGCAAGTTGGGATGCGCAGCAGAAGGAGGGTGAAGTTGCGGTTGTAGTGGAAGAGGCTGTGACTGGCGTCAGGGTTGTAAAGGGCTTTGGCATGGAGGACAAAGAGCTTGGAAAACTGTCTGCAATTGCCCAAGAGCTTTACAGGTCCAGGGTCAGGCTCATTGGCTTGCAGAGCAAGCTCCAGGCGTTGGTAGCTTTTGTGCCGATGCTCACTCAGGTTGGCGTATTAGGTTTTGGTGGCTATCTGGCTATGCACCACCGTCTCAGCATCGGGTCGTTCTTGCTGTTTTCATCTTACGTGGTGCAGATCGGCTCCCCGGTGAGGCAGTTGTCAACTCTGATCTCATTCTCCCAGCAAGCGAGAGCTGGGGCCGAGAGGATCTTTGACCTTTTGGACTCCAACCCCATTGTGCAGGAGTCTCCCGACGCGGTGCCCCTGCGCTCATCGGGCGGAAAGATTGAATTTCGCGATGTGAATTTTGGCTATTCCAAAGAACTTAGAGTTTTGTCTGGCTTCAACCTCACAATTGAGGCTGGAGAGACTGTGGCCCTTGTGGGACTTTCCGGCTCCGGAAAGTCGACGCTTGCTTTGCTGGTTCCAAGATTTTACGACATCTCATCCGGAGAGATCCTTATCGATGGTCAGGAGATCCGCACTCTCAAAATTGATTCGCTCAGAAGTCAAACGGGCGTGGTGTTCGAGGAGAGTTTTCTGTTCTCTGACACAATTAGAGCAAATATCTGTTATGGAAAGCCAGATGCAAGTTTTGAAATGATTCGGAACGCGGCTAGGATGGCGGGAGCGGACAGCTTCATATTAGGCCTTGATAATGGCTACGATACCGTGGTTGGAGAACGTGGTCTTACTCTGTCGGGAGGGCAGCGTCAAAGGGTGGCATTGGCGCGAGCTCTTGTGACGGATCCTTCGATATTGGTTCTAGACGATGCCACTTCAGCAGTTGATTCGGTGACCGAGTCGGAGATAAACAATACTCTTAAAAAATTTAAGGCCAACAAGACCGTAATCCTGATTGCCCATCGACGGTCCAGCCTTTCTCTGGCTGATCGGATTGTCCTGATTGACAATGGTCAGGTGGTGGCCGAGGGCAAACACGAAGATTTGATGCGCTCTTCAAGGCTTTATCGAACTCTATTCGAGGGGGAAAGCGAGTCTTTGAACGAGAACCCGCCTGAACAGTCAGAACAGTTGGACCTGACATTAGCCGGTGGCGAAAAAGATCAACTCTCTCAATTGAAGTTGCAGCGTATGTCGGTTCCGGGTGTCAGGTCATCCACCACCATTGGACGAGGAATGACGGGAATTGCTTTGTCCGCAACCCCACAGCTCCTCGATGCGCTTGACAAGTTGCCGCCCGCAAAAGATGACCACGGGATTGATTTGGAGGACCAGGCCAGACCTCGAAGTGGTTTTTCTCTTAGGGAGTTAATCGGTCCGTTCCGTTTTGGCCTTTTAATGGGCCTTTTCCTGGTTGTGGCCGACACCGGATTGACAATCCTTGGGCCAATTTTCACCAAGACAGGGATTGACTCAGGCGTTCTAGCCGGCTCAAAGACCGTCCTTCTGTTTGCCTTTGGAGGTTTTTTCCTCTCTGCGGTTGCGGACCTGTTTGTCATGTGGGTGGAGAACTATGTCACCGGACGAACTGCGGAGCGCTTGCTTCTCGCGTTGAGGATTCGGATTTTCTCACACCTGCAACGTCTCGGAATGGATTTCTATGAGTCTGAGATGGGTGGTCGCATAATGACCAGAATGACCACAGATGTGGATGCACTCTCGAATCTTCTCCAGACCGGTCTGATCAACGCACTGGTCAGTATATTGAGTTTTGTTGGGGTCGGAGTCGCACTGGTTGTGCTTAGCCCGAGGCTTACGCTTTATGCATTTGGGGTGATTCCCCCGCTGGCAATTGCCACTGTCCTGTATCAGCGGGCTTCCGGCAAGGCGTATTCTGTGGCAAGGGAGCGCATTGCGGAAGTAAATGCCAACCTCCAAGAAGGACTGTCTGGAGTTCGGGTTACCCAGGCCTTCAGAAGACAAGCGAAGAACTCCAGCGATTTTTCAACGGTGTCTAGCAACTACAGGGACGCGAGGATAAACGCCCAGAAGCTAGTGGCAATCTACTTCCCGTTTATTCTGCTCCTGTCCGATCTTGCCTCTGTGTCGATCCTAGGCGCGGGCACCGGTTTGGTCCACTCGAATACCATCAAAGTCGGAGTTTTGATTGCATTCTCCCTCTATATCGACCAATTATTTTTGCCGCTTCAGCAACTTTCGCAGACGTTTGACCAGTGGCAGCAGGCACGAGTGTCTATGGGCCAAATTGCCAGATTGATGGAGCGGAAGTTATCTACGCCTCAGGCCGATCTGCCGATTCAACCTGACAATGTCAAGGGTGACATTGTCTTTGAATCGGTTCATTTTTGCTATCCGGGTTCGTCGAGTGAGGCGCTGAGTGGACTTGACTTGGACATACGCAGCGGCGAGACGGTTGCTCTGGTGGGAACCACCGGCGCCGGTAAGTCAACGGTCTTGAAATTGATAGAGCGATTCTATGATCCAACCACAGGAAGGGTGCTGGTTGATGGGATTGATCTGAGGTCGCTTGACCTTGGAGGATACAGGCGCAGGTTGGGGTTTGTACCCCAGGAGCCGTTTCTTTTCACGGGCACGGTTGCGGAGAATATCGCATACGCAAATCCTCATGTCACTCCTGAAGATATTGAAACTTCGGCGAGAGCTGTTGGAGCGCATGAGTTCATATCTGTCCTGCCTGGCAGATATGAGTTTTTTGTGGCAGAACGGGGCAAGGCACTATCTGGCGGGCAGCGTCAACTCATTGCGTTGGCAAGGGCACACTTGGCAAATCCGTCAATTCTGCTTTTGGACGAGGCGACTGCCAACCTCGATTTGGCCACCGAGGCGAAGGTGAATGCCGCACTCGGGATCTTGGCAAATGGACGGACTACAGTGATTGTTGCTCACCGACTGCCGACTGCGGCTCGGGCCGATCGGGTCATTGTCATTGAAAATGGCGTGGTCGCTGAAACTGGTTCGCACAATGAGCTGATGGCCAACCAAGGTCGTTACGCGTCAATGTGGAGATCGTTTGAAGATGTCTACGGGGTTGCATAGCTGGTTTGTCCGCCGCTCATTCGTACTCTATGACGACAGGCTGAGGCTGCAGTCCCATAACCTGCGATGGTTCTTCAAGGGGGACATCCTGTCTATAGAAGAGTTTGAAGCCCAGCGGGAAGGACGGATCTGTTGCCAGCATCTGATAACTTTCAGTCTTTGCCTTCCAGCTTCCAAATCCATCCATGTTGAATACTATTGCCAAGTCTGGCCTGGAAGAGATGCTAGCTTTGTCCTGAATCATTGAAGTGCTGAACTGGTGTATCAAAAGGAGCTTTTGTGGCAGATGATTTGAGATCACAAGTTGCTCCAGCCAGTTCGATACCTTGTTGATCTCGTCTGCCGTGGTGGTGCCGATGACTTGTCCGGGGAGTTGCGTGGAGTTGACCTGCCACTCTGGATCCAGAGCTAATGCGACGTCGGGCTGAGAAAGGAACGGAGTCAAAGTCTGAGCATCGGCAAGGAAGTTGCCTCTTCCGGGCTGGATGTCCAGTATGAGCAGCCCTTGGTGTTCTCTAACGACGTTGAGATACTGTTGGATCACCTGGTTTGACAGCCTCGCTGAATATGTGCCGTTTGGTTGGGGGGATCCCTGGGCGATGAAGGTTATCAATTCGTAGGCTGGCAGGATCGGGATGGTTGTCTGTTGGTATGGCGCAGCCTGTGTCATCAACTTTGGCCACATTGTTTCCGGTGAGTTTTGCCCAAGAACTCCTAAGCCCCCACCTCCCGGTGCGCCATAGAAGGCCACGATCCTCCGTCCGGGAATCAGGGTGTAGCCACCACCTGGTTCGGTTGGGGCTGGCGTTGTAGTTGTAGTTGTGGTCGAGGAGGAAGTGGTGGTGCTTGTTGCCGCGCTGTTCAGCGGAGGATTGTTTGGTGAAAGTGTTGGTATCTCAGGTTGAAGATGGTGCGTACTGCGGCTTCCAACGTTGGTGCTTAGGCGAAAAGTTAGTCCTATTGCCAATAGTCCAACTGCCGCAATTAGCTCCGGCCATATTTTTGTGGTCGTAGTATTCGGGATACTCAATGATCGCTTTACCTTTTCAGTTCAATCTATCAGGTAATTTTTTTTGGTTCTGTTTTGTCTGTCGATTTGTGGGTTTGGTTGCCATGCGAGAGATCTCATTGAAATGTGGCGACCATTGCAGAAGATTATCTGCGATTCTGTAATTTCTGTCTGGCTATACGAACATATGTTCGATAGATTATATATATGGACACCGTTGCTGAAAGGTTGGTCAGTCACCTCTCTGGATTTATATCCCCTCAGCTATTGGCTAGTGAAAGGTATGTGGAACTGGATGGGCATCTGGCGAAGATATTTCCACTGGGAAGGATCCAACTGGGGTCTGTTGTTTTGTTTGAAGGTGTCTTGAACTCTGGTGTGACTTCAGCCGTGTTTGAGTTTCTGTCTTCTGGCGGGATGCAAAAGAACTGGAGCGCTTTAGTGGGTTTTGAGAATCTTTGTTTTCTTGCTGCTTTCGAAAAGGGCGTAGATCTCGGGAAAGTCGTCTCTATCCCTGATCCAGGGAGAGATTTAGCTCAGGTTGTCGCAGTGCTGATAGAGGCCTTTCCGATTGTCGTTATTGCCAATCCCGAATTTATATCCTCTTCGCAGGCACGCAATCTTATCTCCAGGGTGAGGTCAAACAAGTCGGTTATGGCCGTTGCCCGACAAAGTCTTGGTATATCAGGCGTACGGACTAAGGGATCATGGCCTGCTTCTTACGATTACCTCATCAGGTCTTCCATGTCTGGTTTTTCTGGTTTAGGCAGGGGAAGCGGTTTCATAAAGGAGCGCTATCTTTCGCTTTCCCTGGGAAGCAAGCGAGTTGGTGAGACCACTAAAAGTATTACGGTCCCGATTTGAATCTGGTGGTCAGCATGTCGAAAGAAAAATCCAGAGTAAAGCTTCGTCATTCCAGGTACTCATTATTTGACTCTGTTGAGCATCAAATTGCCCCGAGAGTACTTTTGGTCAAGTTCTTTTATTGGCCTTTCGTATCTTCTGGGCTGCATCCGGCCGACGCCTTGGCGGTTGTCGGGGATAAGGGGGTCGTGATCCACGCATCACCGAGGGCTTTGATAGCGGGAATCAAGGTTGGCGATAAGGTCAGGACATCAGTAGCTGTTGTGCCAAGCCTGACAGTGATCCCTTGTGACGTGGTTGATCAAAACGGTTTATTTGCCAAGGTTGCCAATGTCTTGGAACAGTTCTCTCCAATTGTTGAGATTGTCGATCTTGGAGTTTGTGCCACAAATGTCAGAGGTCCATCCAGATATTTTGGCGGTGAGGAAAAGCTTACTTTGGAGGTGAGGGCAGCCATGGAAAACCGGATTGTGGAACTTTTCCCTGTGGTTAAAGAGTCGAAAGACAGATCAACTGAAATCTTTGGCGAAGGTTCGATTTTTTCTTTCGGTGTTTCCATTGCTGACGGCATTTTTACAGCTCAGATTGCATCCAGAAGTTCGCTGGTGGTTCCTCCGGGTAAAAGCGGCTCTTTCCTGGCTCCGCTTTCTGTCGGGGAACTTCCTGACGGTGATATAGCCGGCACTCTCGATCGTTTGGGAGTGCGCACTTTGGGCGAATTTGTAAATATTGACTTTGATTTAGTGTTGGAGCGTTTTGGATCAAGAGGTGCATTGTTGTACCGAATGGCTGGTGGACTGGACACGTCTTCGCTTGAGACGAGTGAGGTTAAAGAGGATCTCAGCCTAAAAGTTGAGCTGCTGGAACCTTTGGAAGTTGCTTCGGCGGTCGTCTTTGCATGCAAGGCAAGAGTGGAGCAGATGCTGGAGCAGCTTTTAGAGAAGGGTCGCCTTTGTCAAATCATGAGAATTCGTCTCATGAGTGAAAATGGAGAAGAGTCTGTCAGGGATTGGGGAGTGAAAGACGGGTTTTCGGCGCAGCTTCTTCTGGAGCGCATCAGATGGCAACTGGAATCGTGGTCCACAGACCCAAGGCTGGCTCCGTCGGCTGGAGTCGAGATTATTGAACTAATACCGCGAAGAGTCGTTTCGGCTCTAAGAGTCCAACTCGATCTCGACGGCAGTGAAAGGTCTTCCATTGCCAAGGTATCCCAGGCACTTTCAAGAGTCGATGCGATTGTTGGCAAGAAGGCATCGATCGCAAAGATAAAGGGATCGAGGACTCCAAAAGAAAGTGTTGAAATGGTGCCATGGCAGCTTCACCTTTTTGATCTTGATGAAGCAAGTGACAGAAAGATAAAGGAGCTGCCACCCTGGCCAGGGAGATTAATCGGCTCATCTCCAGCAATTTGTTTTGATCCGGAGGTAGAGGTGCTTCTTTTGACCAAAGAGGAAGTATCAGTAAGTGTATTGGCTGATGTTACTTTACTCGGAGATCCATATTGGATGAGACTGCAAAGCTCCGGGAGAAAAGTGAGAGTATTGGAGTGGTCGTCTCTTTGGCCGATGATGGAGAGGTGGTGGGATCCCGGGCATTCAACCAAGGTTGTCAGAATCCAGGTGGTAACTGATGGGATGGGTGCTCTATTGGTCAAAAATACGGATGGAAAGTGGCTAATTGAAGGTTCGTACGATTGATAGTTTGTGCCAAAAGGTATTCCTCGAAAAACAGAGTCCAACTAAGTCATCATCGCAGGTTAGCGACGAACCGGGTCCGCAAACGTTTACAACGGCACCTTAATTCGCAATGTGACGAGAATCATTGGAGACCCCAAAAATAACCGTTTCGAGCTTATTGGTGGGGTGGCTTAGTGGTTGGTGCGGGGTGGTGTTGTGACAGCCCCTTCGGACCGAGTGGAATTCTGCCTCCACGTGGATGAATCCAGGAGCTTCTCGCCTCCCGCCGTATTTCGGCGAAGCTGAGATAGCAAGTTGAGCAACGAAGAGAAGGCGAATTATTTTTGATAGTAATCGAACATATGTTCGATAGTATGAGAAGATGGAAAGTTACGCAGAGCTCCACTGCCACTCAAACTTTAGTTTTTTAGACGGAGCAAGCGATCCGGAAGAGCTGGTAAAAGTGGCCTCTTCGCTCGGTCTGTCCGCCCTTGCCATAACTGACCATAATGGGCTTTATGCGGTTCCTCGTTTTGCTAGCGCGGCAAGGATGTGTGGATTACCTGCAATCTATGGGGCTGAACTCACCTTGGAGAGTGGCACTCCTCGGGATGAGATGATCGATCCCGCTGGAGACCATTTGGTCGTTCTGGCAAAGGGGCCAAATGGATACAGCTCGTTGTCCAAGGTGATTTCCTCTGGCTATATGACCAACAGAGAAAAGGGAAGTTTCGAGCTCTCCTATGAAGGTCTTGCTTCTGCCAACTGTGGTGATTGGGCCATATTGACCGGATGTCGCAAGGGCATCATGTCGAAAACTCTTTTTGAACATGGTCCTACGGCCGCCAAAAGGAAGCTTGGATACTTATGTGATCTATTTGGTCGGGACAGGGTCTTTGTCGAGTGCTGGGATCATGCTGATCCATTAGATGAGCCACGCAATATGGAACTGGTCCAAATTGCGACATCTTTGGGAGTGGAACTGGTGGCGACAAATAATGTTCACTATGCCATTAGAGCTTCCGCCAGACTTCACCAGGTGTTGATGGCAATAAGGTCAAATAGGCCTATTGACGAGATAGAAGGGTGGCTTCCTCCTTACCCAATGGCAAATCTCCGTTCTCCAAGAGAGCAGATAAGGCGTTTCAGTAGATTTCCTACATTGGTTCAAAATGCTCATGATCTCGGTCTCGAGTGTGCTTTTGACTTGGAACTTATAGCACCCAAGCTTCCCGATTTCCCGGTTCCGCAAGGCCATGACGAGATGAGTTTTTTGAGAGAACTTACTTACCGTATGGCTCCAGCCAGATATGGGCCAAGGAGTAGCCCGAGGATAGAGGGTGCTTATGAACAGCTTGACTATGAGCTTGAGATCATATCCAAGCTTGGATTTGCAGGTTACTTTCTAATCGTTTGGGACATAGTCGAGTTCTGCAAGGACAATAACATCTTTTGCCAAGGCCGGGGATCTGCCGCTAACTCTGCTGTCTGCTATGCCATTGGGATCACAAATGTTGATCCAGTTGCCCTCAAGCTTTTGTTCGAGCGGTTTCTCTCTCCCCACAGGGACGGTCCTCCTGATATTGACGTGGATATAGAGAGTGATCGACGCGAGGAGGTGATCCAGTACGTATACCGCCGCCACTCACGCCTAAGGGCGAGCCAAGTTGGCACGGTCATCACCTACAGGCCAAAGTCCGCAGTTCGTGATGTTGCCAAGGCGTTCGGGCATTCGCGGGAGGCGGTGGACTCTTGGGTCTCTCAGGTGGAGAGATATCCAGGTCTTGCACGAAGCCTTGAACTGATAGATGTAAATGGAAACAAGGTTGTTACGGCACCTCAGGGAGTCTTAGACATTGCGCTGGAATTGGAGAATAATCCTCGGCATAGCGGAATACACGTTGGCGGGATGGTCATATGCGATAGGGAGATATCTGAGGTTTGTCCGATCGAATGGGCGAGAATGGAAAATCGAACTGTGATGCAATGGGACAAGGACGATTGCGCCCAAGTTGGGTTGGTTAAATTTGATCTTCTCGGTCTGGGCATGCTGTCAGCATTGCACGAGATGGTTGACATGGTAAAGGAGTTCTACGGCCAGGAAGTTGATCTAGCTCTTATATCTCAGGAGGATTGCATCTACGAAATGCTCTCCAAGGCAGATACCGTTGGTGTGTTCCAGGTCGAAAGCAGGGCCCAGATGGCCACTTTGCCTAGACTGAAGCCACGCTGCTTCTACGACCTGGTG
>JAJYDM010000134.1 GCA_021777475.1 Actinomycetes bacterium
AGAGGCAAAACACCTAAGGCCTGAGATCTTTTCGTACCTGGGATTGATCGGGAAAATCTTTGAATCGTCAAAACCCTGCTGGATAAGGTTGCCAATCAAACTCTTGGAGTAGTGACGGGTGTCTGAGGCGCCGACAATAGCGATACTTGTTGGCGAGAACAGCTTTTCCAGATTACTTGGGTGTATCTCACGGCTTTCCATATCCACCTAATCTTCTGTCTCCGTCTGCAAACCGACCATCATCTCTTCGCCCTGCTCTTTCCAGCCATGCCATTTCGTCCTGAAGATATGCACCGCCAGCACTCACCCGCATGTTCAGCTCTGCTGCAATCTGCGAGACACCGCACACTCCGATCTCGACACAACAAGGCATACTCAGAAACCCTCTGACACCGACACCCCAAATCCGTACCCGCCCGGGAGCCTTAATCTGCCACCCTCTATTACAAGCCCGGTTACGGGATCCCCCTCTAACCGCTCGAACTCTGCAAGCTCGGCAGGCTCGACCAGATCCGCAATCACAACCGCAAGCTGGAGCGCGGCCGCACTTAGCAACCTGCTACCTACGTGCGCGCCGATCCGAACCTGCAACCCGGCATCCGAACACATCTTCGCCACCAGTGACGCCTTGTCGATGCCGCCGAGCTTTGGAACCTTGATGCTCACCCCGTGAACTGCCTTTTCCCTTATCAACTCCTCCACGCGCGCCACCGAGTTCGCTGCCTCATCCGCCTCTATTGGAATTGGATTACGCTCGCGAAGAAACTTCATGCCTACGATGTCATCTTTGTGAACCGGCTGTTCGAATACTTCGATCTGGAACTGGGCAATTCGGTTCGAGATCGATAATGCACCTTCAGCGCTGTAGCTCTGGTTGGCATCGACGGTCAGGCCGACGTTTGGTCCAACGCTGCTGCGTATGGCGGCAACCCTTTCGAAATCAAGGTCCGCATCCTGGTTGTCCAGCTTTACCTTCAGATTGAGGTACCCTTCGTCCACGAGCGATACCGCTATCTTGGCCATCTCCTCCGGGGACTTCAAAGCGAGAATTCTGGTGACCTTCACCGACTCCCTCTTCAGATCACCTAGAAGCTGGTGAGCGGCGACATGATTTGAGCGGGCGACAAGGTCAAGCAGCGCCATTTGGACCAAAGCCCGAGAAGGTCCTACGAGACTCTCGACTGCCGAGCCATCCTTTGTCGAAACCACCTGGGGAAGCACCTTTTCCAGGTCACCCTTCATGTCGCCCAGCCGATAGCCCAGGTGCTGTATCTCCCCCACTGACCCGGAGCCTACGACTCCGTTTTCAGCGAAAAGCTGGAGCAGAAAACCGGGACTCGCTGGATTAGCCGCCAATGCAAAGCGCCAGGTCGGGTCGCTCTTTGGCAGCTCAAGCCGCTCTATCCTGAAGCCGGTCAGCCGAGGTGCGGCAGCGAGAAGCCCGGTAGGCGAAATGTCATCATTTTTGTGCAACATCGTTACGCTCCTTCCGTCGATTTAGATAGACGCGGAATCATGCGAAATTCTGTCTGTTCGAGAGCTGACAAAGCTGTCGGAGAACCAGCTAATTGATGGATTGTCATCCCAAGAAATGTCCAACAGTTTTTTAGACCCCGAGTTCTGACACGGCTAGATTGACCACGTTTTCTTCTCATACCACGTCACCAACCGTTGCGGCCGCGGGGGCAACTCTCTGAAAGCCAATGAAGCGGAAAGCCAAAAGCCCAACAAGCGCACTAACGACAAATATCAATGCGCCAAGAGCGCTTACCACGTTGAGGTCCCCATTTACCAACTGGTCCAAAAGCATCGTTGAGAGCAGAGGCGTGGCTGCAGTCACGAGTATTGCGGCCATTGCCAACTCTCTGAAAGAGGTGAAAAAAACGTACAGAGAAGTACCGGTTACAGAGCTTTTCACAAGTGGCAGGACGATCTTAAAGATCACCTGGAACCCGGAAGCGCCAGAGATTCGCGCCGCCTCCTCAAGTTCACCCGAGATCCCCATTAGCGCTGGCCTCACGTAACGAATGCCATAGGGGATGAACATGGCCACGAAGGCGACTCCGATCGCCAGAAGTGTTCCGAAGAGCGGAACCGGGGAGTAAAGGTAGAAGAGGAGAAATCCGAAGCCCATCACTATTCCGGGAATTACCAGGGGAATATTGGCCATGAAATTCACAACCTTTGCAAGGCGCCCCCTGCCACGGACCGACACCCAAGATGCAAGCAGGGTTAGCAAAGCCGTGGCAATGGCAGCCCCTAGGGCAACCTCGACCGTGTCGCGGATAGCGGTCATGAAGCCGGAGGTATGCAACAGTGTCAAGTAGTTGCTCAGGGTGAAGCTGCTTGCTCGAAAGGAGGCCCCGATGCGTGTCTGAAACGAAGCCAGCACGACATACAAACACGGAAGCAGGAAAAAGACGAGAACAAGCAGATTCACTGCTGTCGGCAACCACCTGAATCGCCCCAACCGGATAGTCCTGTCCACGCTACCTCGTCCGGATATCACCTCGAAGCGCTTTGTTCCTTTGGTGAACCTCGTTTCGAGAGCCAGAAGGACCACGAGGCCGGCTACCAGCACAACGCCGAAGGCGGAAGCGACCGAATAGTCCGGTATCAGCGACCCGTGTATGGAGTTGTAGATCTCCTCTGTGAAGATACTCGTCCGGGCAGGCACCCCCAAAAGCACCGGAACCTCAAAACCCTGAATAGCCCTGATCACGATGAGTATCACGGCGCTCAGGAGCACAGGCTTAAGCAGTGGAATAGTGACCTTTCGCATCACAGTGATCCCTTTGCCGCCATGTATCTGCGCCGCCTCTTCAAAAGCGCCATTGAACGATCGGAGGGGACCAACGAGCAGGAAGAACACTACCGGCACATTTAGTAATCCCTCCATCGCAATCATCCCGGGCATCGTCTCGATGTTGAGAGCCAGATGGAATCCCAGAAAGTGAGTCAGCCACAGGTCGCCAACACCGTTCCCATTCCCGAAGAGGATGATCCACCCAATTATGTTCACCAGACCCGGGACTGCAAACCCGATGAACGCCACTGCATAGCCAAGCCAGCGCATCACAGCATCGGTTCTAATCGTTGACCAGGCGATTACAGAGCCGACTGCGAGCGTGACAATAGTGCTTCCCAGTGCAAATTCGAGAGTTTGCACAACAGTCGTCCCAAGTCCGTTCTGAAGGGTCGACCGATAGCCACTCATGGAGAAGTGGAAACCGAGCGAGATTCCCGAGACAAAGCTTTTCCAAAACATCACGAACAGGGGAGGAATCGTCAGGTAAATCAGGACGAGCAGAACCACGACCGCCAGAATCGACTCAGGACTGCGAAGCTTCTTAACTCCATCACGCAACTGACTCAAAAC
>JAJYDM010000049.1 GCA_021777475.1 Actinomycetes bacterium
AATGGTAAGTGCCTTTGCATCAAATGGCTAAGGAGTCGAGTGGAGTCTGTCGATTTTCTAACTCAAGAGGTTGTTCGCCAATTAGGAGAAGTCAGGGGAAAGAAGGTCCTTGAGCTAGGAATCGCCAAAACATGCCTTTCTACCAGACTGGTGGCTCAGGGTGCATCGCCAACTCTGGTAGAGGAGTCACCAGAAAAGGTCGCCAAACTTAGGAGCAGTGAACAATTCAACGAGATCAAGTTCGAGGTCCGGCAAAGCAAACTTGCGGACCTCGCATTTTGTCCGGCTGAGTCGATCGACATCGCATTCAGTATCATCGCCTTCGCCGGAGCCGGGGATTCCGCCAGGCTATTCCGGCAGATCCATAGGGTACTCAGAAACCAGGGCACGTTGATATTTGGCCTCCTGCATCCGATGGCATTCATGAATCACCAACTGCCCGGGTCGTCTGAGCAGATTCGATACCGGTCAAGAGAAGTGGTTGATCGCGAAAAGCTGAGCCTCGATTTCCCAGTTCCGCTCCCAGACAAGCTACGGTTGGTCTCATTTGGCGAGGTGTTTTCAGAGTTGAAGCGCGCGGGACTTGGAGTGGACCAACTCCTGGAGATTCCCGAAGGGAATCCAAGCGAAACCTCCGACGACCCAATAGCGCTGCTAATTAGAGCACGAAAATATTGACGTAATCCACACGGGTAAGTCGGGCGCCTGCGCGCCTAATCCGGTAATATTCCCCTCCTGTTCCACCACTCTAGAAGGCGCTCCGTAGCATTCGCTTTTCCAATCATCCCCTCTTCGAGCCGGATCTCCATAAGAAAGTCGAGCGCCTCGCCCACTAACTGCGAGGGTGGTATGTTTAGAAGCTTCATCACTTCATCCCCATTGATCTCAGGACGGATGGAGCCAAGCTCCTCCTTTTCCCTGAGCTTCGCGATGCGAACCTTCAAATCTGCCATACGCTCCCGCAGCACCATTACCTTGTTCATATTTCTGGTTGTGCTATCGCAGAGTGTCAGCTCGTTTAATCGCTCGAGGAGAGGGCCGGCATCGCGCACATATCGCCTTACGGCACTATCGGTCCATCCGGCCTGATAAGTGTGGAACCTCAGGTGAAGAAACACAAGATCTGAAACTTCAGCGATGTCCTGTACCGAGTACTTCAATGCCCGCATGCGCTCTCTGGTCATTTTCGCGCCGACTACATCGTGATGATAAAAGGTCACACCTTGAGGGGTTATCTGTTTCGTTTTAGGCTTTCCCACATCGTGAAATAAAGCCGCAAGACGGAGTATTCGATCCGGAGAGCTCTTGTCCACTACCGCAATCGTGTGTGCCAGCACGTCCTTATGCCGGTGTATCGGGTCCTGCTCGAGCTCCAATGCCGGCAGCTCCGGAATGAATTCGGCTGCAAGTCCTGTCTTTACCATGAACTCAAGACCCTGGCTTGGCTTCTCTGTAACCAGAAGCTTGTCGAATTCATCGCGAATCCGTTCAACAGAAACAATGGACAGCCGGTCATGCATGGACATCACGGCATCGACCAGCTCCGGCGTCGGCACCAGAGAGTTTTTCGCAATAAATCGCGCCGCCCGCAGCATTCTCAAGGGATCTTCGGAAAATGAGATCTCTGGTGAGAGCGGTGTCACCAACCTCTTATTTAACAGGTCGTCAAGTCCGCCATATGGATCGACCATCTCCGGAACCGCAGTGTGAAGTGACAGGGCCATCGCGTTTATTGTGAAGTCTCTCCTGGAGAGGTCCACAACGATGTTATCGCTGTAGGTCACTTTCGGCTTGCGTGATCGGGAATGATAGACCTCGGCTCTGTGGGTGGTTATTTCAAACTTGTATCCCCCCATTTGTACCCCAATTGTCCCGAACCGCTTGCCTTGAACCCACATCGCCTGGGAATGGGATGCCACGATGTCTTCGATCTCATCTGGAAGGGCATCGGTGGTAAAGTCCAGGTCGTATTTCGGTCCATCCAATTCATTGACTTCCGGTTCGGCTTCGTAAGCGCTGTCGTCCCCCAAAAAAAGATCCCTGACAGCTCCACCCACGAGATAAAGACTCTTATCCTTCGCGATGAACAGATCAGCCAACGGCCTGGATATTCTGATTACTTTTTCAAAACGATCGATGGTCACCTTGATCCCCAGGCTAATGCGGCAGATTCGAATAAGTATTAATAGTCAGCTAATCAGGTCCGCGCGGCCACAATCTGCAAAAGGTAGTACCAAACCACGGAATTGTCTAGCGCGTGTCGCCCAAAGTTAGTAAGCTGAACATGGCCGGCGCTGGTACTCATTGTACGCCTGCCTTTGCGTGTGAATTATGAGTGATGATCTTCACCGATCACGTTGCCACGCTCAGTTTTTCGAACTTTTTGGGGGTTAGTCAGAGCGTCGAAGGGTCTCCTTCACTTTGGCATGACAAGGAAACGGGTAGGTTCTGTGAGTTCTGAAACGGAAAAGACGATGGATCCAAAAGGACCCAACCAGGCAGCCGCTCAAGAAGATGCGGTCTCGCCAAAAAAGGCACCGGTAATCGCTAACGGGAGCGGATGGAACCCCGGAGACCGAGTACAGGTCGCTGTGGTGTCTTTTTCTCACACAATCCAGCACGGATATGTCGCCGCTCTGGGAGTTGCGTATCCGTTCGTTCTTGCCGATTTTCACGTATCCTATGCGGTGCTCGGAGTCATCCTCGGTGGAGCGGGCATCGTTGGCGGCCTCCTGCAGGGACTTGCCGGCATCGTAAAGAAATACTCAACAAAGGTGCTGCTGGGTAGCCAAAACATCGGCATGGCCCTCTCTCTTTTGATTGCAGCGGTATCACCGGGCATCTTCCTCTTTGGAGCCGCCAGGATATTTGGCACCTTGGTCAGCTGGCCTCAACACCCGGTTGGAAGCGCCCACCTTACGGAAAGGGTCCCTCACCGCAGAGGATTCGTGCTAGCAATGCATACAACAGGTGGGAGCTTGGGGACCCTGCTGGCTCCACTCATCACCTCAGTGATGATCGCCTACTATGGTTGGCGACCCGCACTGGTGACGATGGCTGGACTGACAGCACTCGCATCTCTTCTCACATGGACATCAGTTCACAATCCAGGCTACGTGTCAAAGCGCAACAGTAACTCTGCCGACCCCGAAAAGAAGAAGACGCCTGCTGTAGAAACCAAGAAGGCTGACGGGTCACTCCTCGAGGCCCTTAGGCGTCGTGAAGCGAAGGCGGTCCTGGGTGCAGGAATGATATCTGGCGCCGGCCGTGGCCTTGGTGTTTTGGCGGTGTATATTCCCGCATACCTCCGGAGTGGCCTGCATATGTCTCCGCTTACGATTGGCGTGCTGGTAACAATGGTATCGATTGGAGCCTTAGCAGGACCCGGCATCGGCGGCCACCTGTCTGATAGATTTGGCCGCAGACCAGTGTTGCTCACCCTGTATGTCCTAGGTGCTGCCTCGCTGGTGGGATTCGTTCTGATCGGAACAACGCCGATAATCGTGGCGGTCATGGGATTCCTGGTCGGCATCTTCAGCTATTCAGAACAGCCGATCCGTCAGGCGCTCTTCTCGGACGTGATGCACGGGGTGGATGCAAGAAAAGCCTTCGGAGCCTACTTTGCGATTTCACAGTCTGTTGGAGCCTTGTGGATCACCGCACTTGGCTTCGTCATAACCACGTTTGGCTTCAAAGCGGCTTTTCTTACCATGGCAGGTTCATTCGTGGTAGCTGGATTGATCATTGGGGCGTTCGCAAAAGACACGGCGAAGCTCGCGCCAGCAAAGGCCTGATCTTCGCCCTCGATTCTGATACCGCCGGGACCGAAGATGGCGATTCATTACGCGATCGGCCCCCTTCGGTCCCGGCGTTTTGCTCATTACTCGACTCGCCGAACCAGCGCTCCAGTACAAGACAGAGAAGTTCTGGTTAGCCCATCAAGGTGAAGAAACAGCGTCCACGAACAGTGGTCACCTCGGCTAACCGGTAAAGGAAACTCAAAGCGCCATCAAAGGGGAAGCCCTGTTTCTAGCTTGAACTTACTTGACTCGATATGTCCGTGAGAAAGTCGTCGCATATCCGAACTGCGAGAAGGTCGAGCTGAATATGAAGCGAGCTCATAGTTTGCGGGTCAGGTCCTCCCGGTCCGCCTGAAATCGCCAGGTTGAATTCAAACCTTCCATTTATCTCGCAGATGGTTTTGGACTCTTCGATGGACTCCAGCGACAGGTTCCCAACAAACCTCGGAATCTCTAGTCGGGACTTCACCCCTTCGAAGGTGACCGGTATGTTAATGTATGCGCCCTGCTCATGAACGTAACCCAGGTTAACATCCAATGCCGCGCTTTGTAATACGTCCGCCGAAAAGAGATCTCCAAGGCTCTCCTGTGAAATTGCCTCCCTTATTGCGGAGAGCATCGGCTTGGACAACCACTCGCCCTCTCCGGCCTGAAGTTTCGATAGCACGGCCGGCCTCGGTAATCCAATGACCGTGGAGTTCTTTACAGAAAACTCCTTGAACCTGTTTTTGCGCACATGTGGATCGCTTGGAAGTCCAAGTTCACCGCGCTCGAGTAGAAGGTCACGGCTTGCCAAGTCACTCAGTGACTCACCTGCCATTGTTTCTCGAAAACGAGTTACTGCTGTGGACATGACCTCATGCATTGGACACACGTTGTCCCACCTGCATGGACCATCCGCAAGTGCACAGCTGTCAGACTTCAGCAAACCTTCGCCGGCTTCCAAAAGCTCGAGAACTGTGATTGTCTCCGGATTCCTGGTGAGTCGGTAACCCCCAGTCTTTCCAGCTCTGGATTCTACCAATCGACACTGAATAAGAGCATCAAGGATCTGTGGCGTGTAACTCCTCGGGATCGCCATTTCAGCAGCAATCTGGCGCACCTTGAGGTAACTGTCTCCGTCATAAGAGCGTGCCAATGCGATCCCCGCCTTGATCACATAGTCAGCTCTCTTACTTAGTGAAAGGTTCATCTCAAAAACCTATCCGCAACTTGACATTACTGATGACAACATTTTCAATCCAATCAAACCAGCCACATCAGCCGTTCCAACACGATTAGAAGTGAGACACTCCAAACATCCCCGGATCGGGATCATTGCAACCCACTTTTAGAAAAACAATCCATTGGCAGTCCGGTTTGCACTGACCAGAATCTGATCAGGACTTGGCACCACTGAAAACTGCATAACAATAAGTCTAAAATTATAGCCTGCAAATAGTCTGCTTAACTATTAATAAGCAACTAGCTCAATGTTGTGTCGCGAGCATCTCCTCGATCAACGGGATGGGTAACAAACATTCATCACATTCATCCTCGGAAAATGCGGTAAGAGTGCGACCCGAACCGCGTGCAGCGCATGCCGTGAATTCGGCTCCTCAGATCTTCCCATCACAAGAGAACTAACCAAGATCTCAAAGCGAAGGCATTTCTCGATCCATCGCATCACGTCAATCCACCACTGCCGAACAACCCAGTACCACAGTGGCTACTTAAAAATCGACTCAGCACCAACCTGTAATTTCAATAATTTGCACTGCGACAGGTTCGACTGTCCAATTTACAGGCCGGCTGTCAGCGAATCGCCGACCATTTTCGACCCGGTGGCCCTCCCTTTTGACCCCTAAACCACCGCAAATGACCGCACTTGGGAACTCAATTGATGTAACGCTCGTTGGAAACGGTTACAAATTACCATTCACCCGTGAATAACCGACTGAAAATGCACCCCCTTCTAACTGGATAAACGCAATTAAATCAATTCGCCAAAAACTTTTTATTTACCCATTTTGATTAACTTTACGTTAACCGCTACAGTAACAATTAACTAGAGGCGCTAGGAGGCTGAAATGGCCCAGAAGAGTATTGATACTCAAACACGGTCAGATAAGAAGTCGGAACTTAATAATCCCATCTTGTCGTCGATAAGACTGAGGGAACCACAAACAACGGGTCTGAAGCAACGCTTCGTTAAGACAGATCCAGGGGTGGACTTAACTGAAAACCGACTGTTCGGACGATTTCTCAAGAAGTCGCTCCGTAACAGGAAATTTCAGTTCTTTTTGATTCTTCCGAATCAGATCATCTTTTGGATTGTCATAGGAACGGGAATTTTCGGTGTTACCGATCCAGGCAGAAACTTCGGTCCAGCAATCACCTGGTACCTTTGGTTCGCCTTGGTCTTCGTTCTTATGGCCGTGATCGGCCGCGCATGGTGCGCGATGTGTCCTTTTGGCGGTTTCGGGGAGTGGATCCAGAGAAGGACATTTTTCCAAAGGACTCAGAAGTCTTTGGGACTGGGCAAAAAACTCCCAGAGTCATGGGCAGGACACGGTCTGCTGATCTCCTCCCTGGTCTTTGTTATTTTGACCTTTTTCGAGGAGTACTTCAACATCGCAGGCCCGGGCATACCGATCGCTACTTCAATCATGGTCTTGTCAATCGTGGCGTTTGCAACACTGAGTTTCCTCTTGTTCGAAAGGCGCACATTTTGCCGATACCTGTGCCCGCTTTCTTCGGTGATTGCAACTGCGGGTGCGATGGGAAGCGTCGCCGGATTTAGAACGAAGGACCGCGACGTCTGTCTTAGCTGCAAGACCAAGGACTGCATGCGGGGTGGAGAAGACGGATTTGGGTGCCCATGGTACACCTGGCCAGGCAGTGCAGATTCAAACTCATTCTGTGGCCTTTGCTCCGAGTGCTATAAGTCATGTCCATCTGACAACATCGGGCTTTTCGTACAGAAGCCACTGACTTCAGTCATCGCACCCACACGAAGGCGCTTCGACATCGGAATCTCGGTCGCGATACTCTTTGGCCTGGTGCTTTACCAGCAGTACAACGCCTTGAGCTGGTTTGGAGGAATTGACGACTGGCTAAACTCCCACATTAATTTCCCCCACTACCCGAACCCGGTTGACTACCTCGGAGGAATTGCTCTGGCAGTCGGAATCATTTGGCTCGGTGTTTTGGGTGTTGAGAAGCTGGGTGGCCTGAAAAAGATCGTGGCCCAGAAAACCACCTGGTTCGTCGCCTTCGCCTACGCGCTAATCCCGATTACGGGTATGGATTACTTTGCAAGGCAGCTTCCCAAGTTCTTCAAGCACATTGTGCGGGTTCCTTCCGCAGTCGTCTCTCCTCTAGGCATAAACCTGGGTATCTACAAGGTGCACCTGCTGACCGACCCGAGAATCGTGACGGTCCAGGTTGGAGTCATGGGACTCGGAACCGCGCTCACGCTCTGGGCAACCTACAGGATTGCCAAGACTGACATTCAGCTGAACGCACGCCGTCCGAAGGCGGCACTGGTTGGGGCAATGGCATTCGCCATGGCGCTCTGTGTACTCGCAAGCATCCTTTACATTCCGATGCACGCGGCATCCTAGACAGCGACATAGAGACTGAGGAAGAAGGGAACATCAAAGTGGTTAGCATTCAAACTCCAATTGAACCAGCGAATCGAGCGTCAGGCGCTGGACCAAGTGTTCATATCCTAGAAGATCGTTGTGCCGGCTGTCAGGAGTGCATCATCAGGTGCCCATCAGGTGCACTGTCGCTGGACTCAGAGAAGTGGATTGCCGTAGCAGATGATTCGCTTTGCGTGGGATGCAGGCAGTGTTTCCGCACCTGCCCATTCTCCGCAATTTATGTGGAAGGACCGTTGATGGTCACGCCATCGCATCCCGTCCACTACGAAGTTGCGGGCCCGCTTCTGGGACAAGTTGAGGAGGTTCTCCCCGGCTTTGAAAGCTTCGATGAGCTGGTTCGAGCAACTGAACGATGTCTGGAATGCCCAGACCCAACATGCGTAAAGGGATGCCCAACGCACAACGACATTCCAGGATTTATCCGTGCGGCCCACGACGGCGACCTTGATCGCGCTAGGGAGATCCTCTCGCTGACAAGCTGCCTTTCTGCCGCCTGCTCCCGAGTGTGCGACTGGAACACCCAGTGTCAAGGCTCTTGCAGCTGGACGCTAGCTGGTGGCGACGCCGTCGAGATAGGCAGGATCGAGCGCTATATCGCAGATCACACAACGGCACCTGCAATAGCCCCGGCAGCCGCAAACGGGCTCAACGTGGCGGTCGTCGGTAGCGGCCCCGGAGGACTGGGTGCTGCTTACCAGCTGCGCAAGGCTGGCACAGCAGTCACCGTGTTTGAGCGCGACAGTGAACCCGGTGGCATTCTACGATGGGGTATACCCAGCTATGTCCTTCCTTCAAATGCCTGGCGCCCCACGGTGGAAGACCTCGAGCAGGCTGGCGTCAACTTCAAGTTCAATCATGGCATCGACCCCGATGGGGTCAATCGGTTGCTGAACGACTTCGATGCGGTGATCCTTGCGGCCGGCGCTGCCCAACCCACCATGCCACGAATCGACGGACTGAACCTTGGTGGCGTTGAGGACGCCACAAAGTTCCTGGACATGGCAAAATCGTTACTTGGCAGCGAGGACTTTAAGCCAACGTTGACCGGGAAGAAAGTGCTCGTGCTTGGAGCTGGAAACACAGCCATGGACGTTGCGCGATCTGTCCTAAGACTGGGTGGCACCTCGATCGCGATCGACTGGATGGAAGAGCGATTTGCTCGTGGACGTCCGGACGAGATTGCAGACGCCAGAAAGGAAGGCGTGGATGTTCGCTTCCTGACAACCGTCTCGAAGCTCGTCGGTGACAGTTCAGGGAACGTGGTCTCAGCTGAATTGCTCTCAACGACTCACACTTCGGCAGACACCCTCCCCACGGTCAACGCTGGATCCGGCAAGTTGGTTGACGTGGACATGGTTGTGCTGGCAATGGGATACCGGGTCGAAGAGGGATGGAAGTCACTCTCAAAGTCCGTAAATATCGGCGCGATGCCAAAGAAGGGCGGCTACCGTCTCATTGACCGCCGGTGGCTAGGAAGCGGCTTCTTCACCGGAAAGCCAAGTCTGGCTGCACTCTCCTATGACAGAGAGCACCTTCGCGTCGAATCCGCATTCCCAGTAAACAACCGCGTCTGGGCAATCGGAGACCTCCGCATCGGACCTTCCACAGTCGTTGCGGCTATGGCGCAGGGTATGAGCGCCGCTAGGGGCCTTCTGTCAGAGTTGGACAAGAACTTCTGGCAGGAAGCCGTTTCAGAGGGCGGCGACCGGCCAACCTATGTTGGTTCGGCTCTAATCGTGCACGATGGAGCGTCCGAGACGGTCAAAGAGGCGTCTACCTACATCAGCGAATCCCTTTGGGGAAGCGGATGGGAAGTTCGCACTACAGACATTGCCCACTTGGATGATCTCATGATGCTGGGCACCGACCTATTGGTTTTTGGTTCTCAGACACAGGGACCAGGCATTGGAGGGATTCATCCTTCACGCAAAGCACTGAGCCAGTTTCCCACTCTGCCTCCGCTCTATGGCAAGAAGGTTGTCTCCTTCGTGGTCCACACTTTGTCTGCCGGCAATGCAGCGCGGGAGTTTGCGGAGCAGTTCTCATCCAAGGGTGCACAGGTGTTGACAACTGGACAGATCCGAAGCAAGAATTTGTCGCAAGATGCGCAAAAGTTTGCCTCGGAAGTTTTGCGGACGCTGTACAAATAGTCCAAACATCGCAACTGCATAAATAGCTTCAGGCGCTTCTCTTTTTATCCAGGGAGAAGCGCCTGAAGCATCTAAGTACCATTCAAAGGATCAGCGTCAAAGCGACAGCGCGGTGCTTCTCTCGGGCCAGGCCTCCCGAAACTGAATCTGGTTAGTCAGAAAGTGCGCGTCTTCTAGACTCTTCCAACGCCTTGAGCATCTCAAAGTCAATTGGGCCGTCACTGTTAGGCTCGGGCTTAGTGGTCTCTCCAGCCAGAGCGGCGAGCGTGGCGGCCGTGCTTTGCTCAAGTGCGGAGAGGTCGTATCCGCCTTCTAGAAAGGCGATCACTTTGCTGGACGGCGTCTGCTGTTTCACCCAAAGGGTTAGATCGCAAAAATCCCCCGATGTCAAGCCCATCTCAGTCAAAGGGTCGCGCCTATGAGCATCAAAACCCGCCGAAATGAGCGTCCAGGTGGGGGCGAAGGCCTCCACCGCGGGCGCTACTATCCGATTGAGCGCCTCCATGTAACTTGGACCCGTGGTTGCGGCGTGAAACGGAAGATTCAACGTAAATCCCTTGCCAGCGCCTGACCCCACCTCGCGGGCCCTGCCCGTGCCGGGATACTGAGGATACTGGTGAATAGATACATACAGCACCGACGGATCTTCAAAGAACATCTCTTGAGTACCGTTTCCGTGATGGGCATCGTAGTCAAAAACCAGGACCTTCTCGCCCTTGGCAACCAGGTCCGCCGCTAGGACGGCGATGTTATTGATTAGGCAGAAACCCATTGCACGGTCACTGACGGCATGGTGACCTGGAGGCCGCACGGCGAGAAAGGCCGCGTCGGCCTCACCGGCTCTGATCTTGCGGGCTGCGTCTAATCCCGCTCCGGCAGAATATATTGCGGCGTCCCATGATCCAACGCTAGCGACGGTATCAGGATCGAGCATTCCGCCACCCATCAGACAGAACCGCCTAAGCGCATCGATATAGGATGATTCGTGGACTCGGCCCAACTCCTCGAGCGTCGCGGCTTCCGGCTGAAACAGTTTGATGGCGTCCTTGACGCAGCTGCTTTCGATACCGCGGCGAACTGCGATAAGTCTTTCAGGAGATTCGGGATGAACAGATCCGGTGTCGTGCTCAACGTATTTCGGATGAGTCCCAAATAAAATAACCATCTACATATATCCTACAGTCATTGTTCATGTAACATTTGCAGGCTGCAACCGCTATGTGCGACTTAAAGTTGGAAGTTCATTGGATACCAAACCGTCAGAGATAATCGAGGCACATGGCCAACACCTCAGAGTTAGCCCCTGGCACAAGTCTGACTATGCGGCCCTGATCACGCCCCTTACCGCATTCCAAGAGCTTCATCCAAAGGCAATCGAGAGAGGAATTGAAAACGCCCGCAAAATTGGATACCACACCATCTATTCGGGCGCCTTGATGGACCATGAAATTGCGGGTTTTCTTCGGTGCGGCTTCGTCGTGAAGGAACAGCTCCACGTACTCAAGCACTCCTTGACGCCGTCTCAGACCAAATCCGACGTGGAGGGAATCCACATCCGCAGGCCAACAAAAAAAGAGATGGGAAGCGTGGCGGACCTTGACAAGAAATGCTTTGACAGCTTTTGGACCATGGACACTGAAGCCCTTCGCGAAGCTACTGAAGCGACCACAAGAGCAAGATTCCGGGTCGCCCTGTATCGGCAGCAATCGAAACCGGGTCTGATCGTCGGGTACGCTATAACCGGCCTTGGCGACAAAAAGGGATACCTCCAACGACTGGCAGTCGATCCTGATTTTCAAGGCAAAGGTATCGCAGGGCAACTCGTTGAGGATGGGTTCGAGTGGCTTCGCTTCTGGCGGGCCCGAGAAGAATATGTGAACACTCAGACCAAAAACGAGAGGGCGTTAACCTTTTACTTGAAGATGGGATTCCAACTCATGAAGGAAAGGTTGAACATACTGCAGTTCGACCTTGGCGTCTGAATTGCTCTCGAAAATGTCTTTGCAAATGACTTTTCTGGCTAGCGTTCTATGTCATGGTAATGACCATGTACGATCTGAACTCGATATTCATTGGGTCCTAAACTGAAATGCCTAGCGCACGTCAACACTCCAATCGAGATAGGTCTAGACGTGTTGCGCCATGGCGGGGTCCAATGCTCCTGGTGTTGGTGGTCCTCTTAATTGGTGTATTCCTGCTCCAGCAAAAGCCGCAGAAACCACACACCGCCACCACCGCAACGACACAGGTGAGCCACTCCCCAACGGTTACCACGCCAACACGCCAGAACTCGCTTCAAATCTCGAAAGGTCCAACTTGGATCCAGCTTCAGACGCCCCAAGTAATGACCCTTGACACCTCTTCCCTTCCAAATCAGAGTGACGTGGCGGTGTCATTGGAGCTCTTTTCGAAAATTCAGTCGAGATCCGAATTCCAGGTCATCATGAAATATGGGCTCAAATCGCTTCCGATCGCGTCCTCGCCTCCGGTGGGCCTGACTCAGCTCTCCCAGGATGCCACTGGAAGTCCCAAGCTTAATTTCGAGATATCTGAAACCGCCCAACAACATGCGCCATCAACGGGATCGGGGCCGACCAGTTACATTCAGATTCCATACTGTTCACCAGACTGCTCGGGCGTATACCCAATGCTGGCGGTATTTGTGGAAGGTTCGCAGATCATCGGAACCGCGCTCACAGAAATTGCGCTCGAGCCTCCGGCACAGGCTTCAATACCTCTAAATTTTGCACTAGTGGTGCAAGCCCCATTCACCGGCAACTCCCAAAACGACCTGGCGTCCCTTGCCCTGCTGGTCAAGGCGCTCAACGCCAATCCAACTGCAAATGTGACGCTCAATATCCCAGGCGCATTGATCCAGGATGCACTCAGCTCAAATCTGCCAACCGCCAAAAACACAGTGACTCAACTCTTAGCTTGGACGCAGAAACCGAGCCACCAGATAATCACTTCAGGGTTCGTTCCCTTGAACCTGCCCCAATTGGCAGCTTCTGGGCTCTCAAAGGTCATCGGCCAAGAATTGACCGCCGGTAGAACCCAGGCCGCGGAGTTCCTCCACCAGAATCTCACCTCCTTGGGCCCAATAACCATCGACAGCGGACTTACTCCCAATACTGCCCACATACTTGCCACCATTGGAGTGTCTGAGGTCCTGCTACCTGACAAGTTCTTCGTTCCGTTTAGCGAGAAATTCTCTCTTTCCAAACCGTTTCTGATTTCCACCGATTCGTCGACAGCTTTGACCGTCCTTGCCGAGGACGGCGAGTTGGAAAGTGACATTAACTCGGGAACGGCTCCCTATCAAGGTGCAAATCAGCTTTCCACAGATCTCGCGCAGATCTACTTTGACCAGCCAAACGATGCCAATCCAAGAGTTGTGAGCGCCTCGATACGGGTTTCTAACTCCTTAGACGCTGCCAAGTTGACGCAAATTCTCGCCGATTTGACCGTATCCCCATTCATCAGGACCGTCGATGTGAACAAGGCTTTTTCAATGACGTCTTCAGAGCAGCTAAGCTTCGGAAAGCTTTCGAGACCGGCACCATTTTCAATCCTCGATCCAACGAGATTTCAGACCACCGCAAATGACATATCGGCCCTCAACTCTTCACTCGGTCAAGACAGCAGTCTGACACAAGCTGGATACAGTCTGCTGGCCTCAGCTGCGTCCACGGTCACCACGTCTGTTGCCGATGGATTTCTCCGAAAAAGTCAGACGGCGGTCTCCCAAGTAGCAAAAATGGTCTCATTGGCCTCAAACAAGGCCTTCACCGTCACCGCTAGAAAGGTGCAGCTCCCCATTGCCATCAGTTCGCAGTTGAAACATCCGTTCAGAGGGGTACTGGTGATAACCTCCGATAGATTGTCATTTCCGGAGGGCAATAGGATTCCGGTGGTATTGAACGGACCAAATACAACTCTTTCCATACCTATCTATGCAGAAACGCTTGGCATCTACCTGATCTCTGCCAAGCTGTTTACAACAGACGGCCAGCTTGAGGTGGCACATACTTCAATTGAGATCCGCTCCACGGCATTTTCGGCCGCAAGCATCATCTTGACCCTAGGTGCCTTCTTGGTGCTCGCTCTGTGGTGGATCCAGTCCTTTAGACGTGGACATCAACGCAACAAGCGCCTGGTGCGGGAAAAGAACTAGAGATCATGCCGACTATGCGGAGACCAACAGAAAGCCGCGGCTTTGGATCGGCAAAACTGAATGCGTTGGCCATGGCCTCAGGAACACTGGTCTCCAGGCTGTCCGGTTTGCTCAGGTTGTTGGCCTTGGCGTACGCACTTGGAATTGGACCTTTTTCCGACTCGTTCAACCTCGCCAATAACACCCCTAACATTATTTACGACCTGCTGCTCGGGGGAATAATCTCGGCTTCGATCCTTCCGGTATTCGTGGGACACCTGGCAAAGAAGGATGACAGAGCGGCATGGAAAGCCATCTCATCAATCTTCAGTGTGGGTCTGGTTTTGCTGGTTGTCGGAACAATCCTGTTCGAATTTGCGGCACCTGGCATCATTCACCTCTATCTGATAGTCAACCACACAAAGATTGCATCCCAACAACAGAGGGTCGCGACACTGCTGCTTCGCTTTTTTGCCCCGCAACTCCTCTTCTACGGCCTCATTGCCCTCGTCACAGCCATTTTGAATGCCAGGTCCATATTTGCACCACCGGCATACGCGCCGGTGGTCAACAACGTCATCGCAATAGCTGTCTTTTTAACCTTCTCGGCTTTGAAAAAATCATTGGAACTGGGCACAATCCATGCCTTCTCACTCCCTGTCCTTTTGCTGGGATTGGGCACAACTGCCGGAGTTGCGCTGCAGTTTCTGTTTTTAGTCCCCTATCTCCAAAAAGCGAGGGCACGACTCAGTTTCACCCCCCAATTTCGAAATCCTGCAATCAAGGAGATCCGGTCTATATCGGGCTGGACAATCGGCTTCGTCATAGCCAATCAAGTTGCACTTTTCTCAGTACTCGCAATAGCCGACGGCTCTTTGCCTGGAACGGTCAGCGCCTACTCCTACGGCTACATCTTTTTTCAGCTTCCGTACGGCGTTGCCGCTTATTCAATCATGACTGCAATAATGCCTGAGCTCGCGCACTCCTACAGCAGAGGAGAGATCGAAAGATACAAAAAGAGACTGGGCATGGGACTCAGGTCCTCCGTCACAATAATGATTCCTGCTGCTCTCGCCTATCTCGCCATTGCCAGGCCACTGCTTACGCTGCTACTAGCCCATGGCGCGGTCAATTCAACCGGGGTCGAACTGACTACTCGAACCCTGCAGGGCTTCGCCTGGGGACTGCCGGGCTTTGCCGGCTACCTGGCGGTGGTGCAGGCATACCAATCAATCAAAGATACGAAAATCGTCTTTTTCCTGTACATAATTGAAAATGGTTCAAATATAGCCCTAGCCATTTTGTTGCACCACCTCTATGGCGCCTTTGGCCTTGCACTGTCGCTATCCATCGCTTATTCGGTCGCCTTTGCAATTGGCCTCGGAACCCTCGCCAGAAGGGGTCTGGCCCCCGCAAGATCCGCAATTCTGAGGCCATGGTTCAACTCCCTTGCCGCATCCGTGGCCATGTACGCAGTACTTAGGATACTCATATCTAGAATTGGCGTATCAACCGGATTGCATCTTCTTTTGCAGGTAATACTTGAGGTTGTTGTCGGAGCAGTGGTTTTTGCATTGGTGGCACTAGTCGGTGCCCAAATCGACTCATTGACAGACAGGAGTCAATAAGTGAGCGTAAAGGTTGTTGTAGATTCAGGCGGCGACATCCCACATGATCTGGTGATACAGCATGGAATAGAAATCGTTCCTCTTAAGATCCGATTCGGGAACCGTGAATACGTGGACACAAAGGATCTCACCACGGACCAGTTTTGGGAACTGTGCGAAACCTCCAAAGACTTTCCTCAAACTGCCGCGCCGTCTTCTGGTGACTTTGAAACAGCCTTCCGGCAGGCAAAGGAGGATGGGTTTGATGAAGTTGTCTGCATCACCTTGTCTTCGGATCTTTCAGCGACCTACCAGTCTGCAACTCTGGCTTCAAAAGCCCTTGGCGACGAGCTAAACATCGAAGTGATCGATTCGCGGCTGGCAACCTTTGCTATGGGAAATCTGGCAATAGCTTCGTCGATTGAGGCCAAGAAAGGTACCAACGCCGAGGATATCGCCGCACTCGTTCGCAGCCGAATTCCATATATTCATGCCTATGGGGCCTTGGACACTCTTGACAATCTGCGCAAAGGGGGACGAATCGGAAAGGCCGCAGCCCTCTTCGGCTCTTTGCTGTCATTCAAGCCTATAATCAGCGTTCACGACGGAGTTATTGAGGCTGACTCCAAACAGAGGACCAGAGGGAAAGCACTTAATTACCTTGTCGAAAAGGTGGAAAGTTATGGGGCAATCACCGATCTCACCATAATTCATGCAAATGCTCCGGATGTCGCAGAATTCGCCGACCGGTTGAAGTCAGCAACTGGCATCGGCGATCTGATAGTTGCAAAAATCGGGCCGGTCATCGGCACTCATGCCGGTCCGAGAACCATGGGAATCACCTTCAGAACACTGGGGTGACATATTGACTCGATCTCAGAACAAGTTCGGCAAAACCAAACTAGATTGATCTCAGGCCTCGGAGGAAAAT
>JAJYDM010000135.1 GCA_021777475.1 Actinomycetes bacterium
TGGTGACGATTTCGGCTTCGTGTTCAAACGTACACCATGCCAAGTCTTCGACGGCTCGATCGAAGTCCTCGACTCCGCTGGTGGGTATTGAGCAATCAACGACTTCTACTACTACCGGACCTCTGGCGATTGGGTCGACCGTTCCCGGCCGGGATGCGCAGTCGTGGTCTTTTCTCACAGTGAAAGACGGGTTTGGGATTGATACGGAGACGGGGAACCAGGGAGGTGCACTCGAATCACAACCGCTTACCACGGACAACGGTGGGCAGTCCTGGATGGTCACCGGAGTTCCGATTATTGGTGCCCGTTATGTCGGCGATCTCGATTTCATAGACGCCAAGCACGGATATGCCGTTGGGTTAGACGAGGGCTTTCCATTCTTCATTACCGACAATGGTGGAGCGACCTGGCACGAACCACCATTCGGGCACTTAGGTGCCAATCCCAGACAATCGACCGGCTCTCCGTTTGGGGCAAAGGGAAGCTCTGTTTGGGTCACGTCTGTCTCGTGTACATCCGGGGTTACGCCATCCTGTCATTCGGTAATTGAGATCTCCGAAGACTATGGTACTACCTGGACATCGGAGGACCTGTCTATTCCCTCGGTATACGATTCAATAGGTGTCGCTGCCGAAAGCGGACAGGAAGCCTATGTGTTGGCAAATTCCACGGTTAATGCACCGATTCTCGTACACACGACTGATGCAGGCAGGACGTGGAACGCAGTATCTGTCCCGTCCCTTCAATGTGAGATCAACTTTTTTGCGCCCGAGCCATCAGATCTGTGGCTGTTCTGTGGCGAGGGTCCTGCGACCAACATGACCCCAAAAGCTCTTTACCGTTCCTACAACGGCGGGGCCACCTGGTCGGTTGCCAGTTCGACAGGGAGTCCGGATACTAGCCCTCCATGGGTATCCAACGGTTTGTTGCCAGCACAGGTGGGGTCGATTACTCTTCAAGGCAACTTTCCCGTGTCATTTGCGGCTGCGTCTCCCAACCGTGCGTGGCTGACGTTTGGACGCGGTGATGTCGAGGTGACAAGCGATGGGGGCAAGACGTGGACCAGTGCGTTCCCCTATCCGGATATTGATGCCTTCAGCCTGATTCTGGATCAGCTCTCGCCGTCGGTGATCCTGGCGATCGGATTTAATGCTGGAATCTGGTCGACTACTGATGGGTCGACATGGTCCCAGACGGTTACTTGGCAGTGAGACTGCGATGACCCCAACAAGGAAGAACGGAATCTTCGCGTCAGATAAAGTAAATACAATTGTGATTTACAAGCAAAAAGTTAGGGCCCTGAATACACACAAGTTCGGCGATTACAAGATCCTGCCTCGCTGGGCAATCAAATCGATTGCGTTGCTATGTGTTGGATTAAGCATTGCCGCGTGTGGTGGGGCCACTCATAAGTCTCCAACTTCGATTCCCAAGCCAAGGACGCTTCACGAACCGGCGACTCCGGGCTCTACAGGTCTATCGACCGCCCCCTCGGTCAATGCAGCTGGTTTTCCAAAGGTACCAGCCAGCGGAATTTATGCTGACGGCGCGCAAGGAACTCCCCACTATTTTGTCTCGCTCAGCTCGACACCCGATGGTCATATTTCCGGCTCGATGAATTTCTTGTACCAGGACGGCCAGACTGTCTCCGTATTCACATTCGCCGGATCTGGCCAAGATGGAGTCGCTAGTCTTTCACCAGTGGCGTCAGGACAGTTTGGGCCGGGAAATGTCATCCCGGCTAGCCTTCCTCGGACCCTTTCTATGACTTGGGGAGCGGGCGGCATTTCCTTTGGAGAATGCACTGGCTATCTTCCCGCGGTAACTTCCATGTCAGGGTGCGCATTCGAACCGGCCTACCAAGGGATGAGCACCTCAGCTAGCGCGCCGTAATGTGTTGATTGTTCACACCAACGGTGCAACTAGGTAGCGTGACCTATTTCTAACGCTCCAAGGTTCTTCGAGGAGGTAGCCTCGGATTCATTTTCCGAGCGCAAGACAAGTTCTCCATCCTTTTCTGATACAACTATTGTATCGTGCGGGGTGAACCTTCCTTCTAGAAGTCCCAGCGCAAGCTTGTCGGCCAGTGCTTTTTGGATCAGTCGTTTGAGGGGTCTGGCACCGTAGGCAGAGTCGTAACCATTTCTTGCAAGCCACTCTTTGGCTTGGGGTTCAACAATTATCTTGATGTGATGGGATGATAAACGTTTTTGGAGCTGCTCTAGTTGGATGTCAACGATCTGGAGCAAATCGTCCGTAGTCAGGTTGATGAATCGCACGATTTCATCAATACGATTTATAAATTCTGGTCTGAAGAAGCTAGTAAGCTCTCCAACTAGATTTGATGTCATGATTATTATGACATTCTTAAAGTCAACCGTTCTACCTTGGCCATCGGTTAAGCGACCATCGTCCATTACCTGTAAGAGCGTGTTGAATACATCCGGGTGAGCTTTTTCTATTTCATCTAACAGTAATACAGCGTATGGTCTCCTTCTGATAGGTTCAGTGAGCTGCCCCCCCTCTTCGTAGCCTATATAACCGGGAGGAGCTCCAATGAGTCGAGATACTGAGTGCTTTTCCATATATTCCGACATATCAATTCGAACCATTGCTTTGTCATCATCAAAAAGGAAATCTGCTAGTGATCTAGCCAACTCAGTTTTTCCAACTCCTGTTGGGCCAAGGAACAAAAAGGTCCCAATTGGCCGGTTTGGATCCGAAAGGCCAGCTCTTGAGCGACGAATAGAGTTAGCCATGACATTTATGGCTTCGTCTTGCCCAATCACGCGTCGATGCAACTCCTCTTCCATCCGGACAAGCTTTGACACCTCTCCTTCCATGAGTTTCACTACCGGAATTCCGGTCCACTTGGATATAACTTCGGCGATATCTTCTTCGTCAACTTCTTCTTTGAGCATCTTGGTATCTCGCTGAAGCTCTGCAAGCTTTAGAGTGGCTGATTCAATCTGCGAGTTGACCTGGGGCAAAGTTCCATATCGTACCTCTGCAGATTTTGCTAAATCGCCATCGCGTTCATATCTATCGGCATCAGATCTAAGCGACTCAGCCTCTTCCTTGAGCGATCTAATAGTTGATATCGCATCTCTCTCAGCCTGCCAGTGGCCTTTCATCGCTGTAGATTGCTCACGAAGTTCAGAAAGTTCTTTCTCGATCAAGCTAAGTTGCTCAGAAGAGGCGACATCACTTTCTTTTGAAAGCGCCATTTGCTCTATTTCGAGCTGCCTTATCCGCCGCTCAACAACGTCAAT
>JAJYDM010000136.1 GCA_021777475.1 Actinomycetes bacterium
TTGCGCGGTTTGCGAATTCATATGTCTGGGTGCAAGGCCTCTTGCGCTCAGATTGCGCTGGGACATGTTGGTCTGAGGGCAACGATGGGCAAGGATGAAAGCGCTGTATGCGATGCGTTTGACGTGGCGCTGGGAGGCGACGCCGGTGCCGGTCGCCTGGCAACATGGAGGCGTGGTGAGGTCCCCTCAGGGGCTGCCTTCGACGACATTGCCCGCCTGCTCACGTCGGTGGCAAACGGTGACCTCGATCTGGCTGACCTGCAAGGGGCAGTTGGATCATGGTCTGGCGGGAGCGAACCTGTTTCAAAGGCAGCCACCTCGTGATCAACAGTTATGTACTGGGACTTTATAACCGGGAGCAATTTGAATGACAGTGGCGTATGTAGATCCGTCCTCGAATATCCGGGATGAGATTGCATCCGGAAGCGGTATGCCAGAACTTCCTGAAAAGATCTGGTTCCATAAAACCGCATCAGCCGTCATTGATGCCGGGAGGTGCATTGGTTGTGGAGGATGTATCGCCGCCTGCCCATCGCGATCAATTGGTGTGGCCGATGATGGTAAGCCGACATTGATTAAAATGTGCACCGGATGCTCGGCGTGCTGGGACTATTGTCCGCTTGCTGGACTTAGAGTCGAGCGGCTCACCAAGCTCCTGTCCGATGAGCTGACGGATTCGCAGGCATTTCCAGTGGTCGGTGACGGCCAGGGAGAAAATGAACTTGGCGAGTTTGGAGTTTCTGCTGCATCTAGTGTGACTACAAATTTCAGGAGACCTTTTATTGGTGGTTCTGACAGTCTAGGACGGGTCAGTAGTGCATATTCTTCGAGAGCGATTTCTAAGGCAGCTGGGGCCCAGGATGGGGGAGTGGTCACTGGAATCGTCGCTGCCCTAATGAAGGCTGGCGAGATCGATGGCGCCATACTCGCAAAGAAGCACGATGCCTTCAGAAGCAGTCCATTTTTGGCCACTTCGGTGGAGGAGGTATTGGGATCGGCCGGCAGCGTTTATCACCAATCTCATCCGCTTAGTATCTTGAACCAGTCATTACCTGCTGGAGTGAGGCGGCTGGCATATGTGGGAACTCCATGTCAGATCAGTGTTCTGCGCGCTCTTCAGAAGTATCCGTGGCAATATCGGGATACTGCAGCAGGCGCTGTCGTCGTCACCATTGCTCTTTTTTGTACTCGTTCGTTCGATCCGGACAGTCTCGAGGAAGCGGTGCGATTGTCAGGCGTCGATACCAGCTCTGTCTCCCGCCTTGATATAAGAGAGGGTCAGCTTATCGCACAGGATGGTCTCGGAGTTGAACTGCTGAATAGTCCTGTGAGAAGGTTTTCGGCTGCTGGGCTCATCGGCTGTGAAGAATGTCTGGATTTTGCCGGCCTGAATGCCGATATTGCTATTGGCAATGTAGGTAGTGAACGCGGGAGAAGCAGTGTATTGGTGCGTAGCGAGATCGGGGAAAGGATGATCGAGTCCGCAGCTTCAAGTCTTACCCTGGAGATTCTCGACGATTTGACCCCGATTTCAGGAATAGCTGATCAAGACCGCAAACGGGCTGAGAAAACATCCGCAAGGGGGATTGATTCCGACGGAGCCTTATGGATATCCTACGGGGAACATTTGGCCCGCTACTCGGGAACTGATCGTTCCCCCAAGGCACCTCCGGGTTATCGAAGCTACCACTTTGATGTGAGCTGCTAGCTAGTATTGCGAATGGAAAAGCCGCCGTTGGTTTTGTGGTGTTTGAATCGGTGCTTGGTAGAGCTGACAACTACCGAGGTCAGTGGCGGGTCCCGTCGGTACAGTTTGCTGATTCGGCGGAGCATCGGCGTGGATACCCATGTTTGAGAAAGTCTCGAGTCAGTTCCGTCTCCTTAGGTTTCCACGAAAGTGGCGCTTGCTCGGCGTCGTATTTTCGCCGAACCTGATTTCGCCTCATGATTCAAAGGATGTTGATAAGGATTGAAGTTGAGGTAGTTGCCTTCTGACAAACCCGACACGTTCCACTGCGAATTGACCAACACTGTCCGGCCTGGCAAGCGCACTAATCCCTATAACCACAGTGACGGAGTTAGTTTGGAGTTCCCGGCGAGCGGAAACTCTAGCTTCGCCGTCAAGGACTCTGGCAACTCTGGCGGACTGGATATACGCCGGTCAGCCATCGCGAGCGTGTCACTCGGTTCTGTGAGAACCAATTCTTCGTGTTTACAGGGCCCCAGTTATACACATTGGAAAATGGGTTCCTATGAGTAATTTCGATCTGTAGTCCCCGTGGGTCTCACGCCAAACGTGTTAACGCTCGAAGGTACGAGTAGCCAATGGCGACGGCATTTGATCACCAACCCGTGCATAACATATTTGGGTGGATGTACCTGCGGAAGTGGAACTTACGTATTGGCTATAAGAATATTGGCCCGTGAGCATTTTCGTCGGAGCCAATGGCCAACTTGCTTATTTCTGCACAGTAGAAATCTTGCGTCATCGCTTTGACCTGTCGAAAAGTTCTGTTAATATGCAGTTCGATTAGGGGGAAATCTCATAGACATATCGTGAGGAGGCGCCACACAACCGTGTGTGAGAATTACCTTCTATAAGTTGGTACGCATTTAGAATTAGGAGGGGAAGTGCGCACTCAAGGAAACGTCGGTGAGGCACCTGACGAAGCAGCACGCGGTGTCATTGCCAGACTGGACAGGCTTAATGTTTGGCCTATGTCCTATTTCTATCTCGTAATTATCGGGATAGGTTTTCTGTTCACATTTTTTGATATTTTCGATATAAACGTGTCCTTCATCCAGACTTGTGAGCCTACCCAAAGAAAGTGGACACCCAACTAGCCGAGCGATGGCTCGGGTGAGAGGATGTTCACATGGCAATAAGCAGAAGGAAGTTCACACTGGAGTTCAGGGTGGAGGCGGCACATAGAGTCATCGATACCGGGCGAAGCATAAAGACGGTCGCATCTGAACTTTCAATTGAAGAAAGCACCCTCAGTAGGTGGGTGAGAGACGAGCGCCGACGCATGGAGGCAAGCGATAGCCAAGGCGGGGCTCCCCTTACCCCAGCGGAGCGAGCTGAGCTGATCCGGCTTCGACGTGAACTGGCCGAGCTTCAAAAGGACAATGCCTTCCTGGGAAAAGCAGCCGCGTACTTCGCCGCCAAGCCACCAAAGCAGAAAGATTCGCGTTGATGGAGGTGGAGTGCGCGCACTTTGAAATTGCCCGCATGGCACGGCTTCTGGAGGTCTCTAGATCCGG
>JAJYDM010000050.1 GCA_021777475.1 Actinomycetes bacterium
GGTTCAGCTCATGGCTGGGAACGATCAGATTCTCGAAATTGCCAACGCACTTCTTTCGAGTTGATGATCGACGCAATGTTGGAGGTTTTAGATCGCGTTTTGTGGTCGCATGAATTTGAGTATTTTCAGACCCGTGTGGCGGGTTCAATGGCGGTGCATGCATGCGGTAGTCATGGCAATTGATAGCCATGGAATCGAGGAGCATATGGAAGAGTTGCATTTGACATCTGTCCGATGCAAGGCGGTTAGGTCGACGTCGTATTCAAGGTGGTTGTTTGTATGAGCCAGTCAGATGGTACAAGTCGGAATTCTGAGGGAATGGAGGCAGTCCGCGCCGCACGCGTCGAATGGCGCATGGGACAGATCCTGAGTGCGGCCACCAGACTCTTGTCACAGCAAGGTTTTCAGAAGATGTTGATTACGGATCTTGCCAAAGAGGCCGGGGTCAGCGTGGGGACTATATATCAGTATGTCGATACCAAGGAAGACATACTGTTGCTCGTAGTCAACGACATAATCGAGTCTTACCGCAGAGAGGTTCCGGCCGCTATGGAAGGTATTGAGGACCCAGTGGAACGCCTTGCGGCTGGGTTTCGGGCCTATTGTCTTGTTGTCGATTCACATCGCACCGCCGCGCTTCTTGCCTATCAAGAAACTAAGAGCATTTCCCGTGAGGGCCGGGAAAGACTTATGCAACTGGAAATCGAAACCAACTCCTATTTCTCAGACTGCATACAAGACGGTATGAGGCTGGGAAAATTTGTTCAGGTGGAACCCGCCGTTACCTCGGCAACCCTGACCATGCTGGCCCATATGTGGGCTTTGAAGCACTGGTATCTCAACTCGATGTTCGACGTAAAGTTGTATATCCAAAACCAGCTTTCGTTTATTACTAAATCGCTAGTCTCCGCCGATCATCAGCAGGTTTACGCACACCTTTTCGCCACGGACTAGCGCCGTGTTGGGAGTTTCTCCGTTTGGCCACGGCTGCCGCTGTTATAGCCGGAGTCAACCAGCGGGTGTACTGGTTGTTGAACATTAGATGCCAACTCAGGCGGGTCGACTATGGATGTACGGTCTGAACAAACCAATCGAGCGGAATGTCAATGCCAAGGCCCTTTTCCTCCGCAAGTCTCAGGGCGGCCGCACCGGCCGCGGAGAACTGCAGGCCCATGCCGTTGTTGTTCACAAAAAGTGTGATCTCGTTGTCATTATGGCGTCCAATTACAGAGCCGTTGACTAACTCCCAAAGTTCGGGGTATGTCTTTGCCCACTGTTCCTCGGATTCTGCCATAGCTTCTTTTTGGATTCCTTGTTCCAATAGATCGATAGGGTCAGTCCCGGAAACGTGTCCTATCCCGGGAATGTAGTTGTCAGGTGTGGCAGAGTGTACGTTAACGGCGACCCAGTCCGCTTTGGCGCGAACGGCGTCGCCTATCTCTGAGTACTTCACACAAAAGACGTGGCAACCTGGCTCAAGCCAGTCGGCCTCTATCACCCTCGATAGAGAGTTTGTTGCTGTCGACACAATCGATGACCCCCGCACGGCGTCCTCGGCCGAATCAACCGCAACAACTGGAATGCCGAGTTTTTGCCGGAAAGTCTCTGCAAAGGCCTGGCGATGCTGAGAGTTGGGGCTAAAGACCTTTGCCTGCTTCAAAGGCCTGACGCTGTTGACCGCTTCGATCGCCCCAGAGGCCTGCCATCCTGTCCCCACAAGTCCAAGCACATCCGCGTCGGTCCTTGCCATTCGCTTGACGCTTAGTGCACTTGTAGCTGCCACGCGCATCTTTTGAATGTACCCGTCAGGAAACATTGCTCTGATCTCGCCCGTGTGAGTGTCAAATAGGAGCACCATGCCGTTGTAACGGTTACCGTCGGCCGAGCGCAGCTTGGCCTTCTTTGTCGTTCCATCTTTCGTTGACCACTGGATCAGATCCGAATTGAGGCGAATTGAGCCTATCCCTTTCGTACCAAGTATGCCATCCATGGTCTTGAGCACGTAGTAGGTGCTATTGCCCACAGGCATATACGTGTCTGAGCGTGGCCTAGTTATCGCCTGTTTGTTTGCCAGCGCCATATAAGCCTCTTCTATGGCGTCAATGCATTCAGGCATAGTAAGCACTTGCTCGATAATCTCATTGCTGAGAATTTTTGGCATAGGTATATCCTCCTGCACCTTCGTAAGCTGCTGAGTCTGAGACTCCAAAGATGGAATTGACTGCCCCGATAATACACGCAATATCGCCAAAGATCTCGCTGACGCCGACGCAACTATTGGATGGGCGCTCAACGGATGAATAGGTTGAGCGAAATTCATCGTTGGGCAGTTTGCGGCCTGGGCCGTAAGTCAGAATTTTCGGTTATGCATTTATTCAATTCCCTTCGAATTGAACTGAAGCAGGGCATTTGTTTTCGTTGAGGGTCATGTCCGCCCCTGGCCGAGTCGTTGCCTTTAACAGTTATTGGGTGGAAGATCACCTTGACACCCGGTCTGGAAGTCGGCCTTGGCTTTTTGGGCGCTGCAGTAAGTTTGGTGATACGTGCCGTGGCTAGTTGGAACTCCGATAGAGTCATGGAGAACAGGTTTGGCAGGGCCGGTTGACAAGCGTGACCGGCACCGTACGGTTCAGTCAGGGCGGGCGGACAAATGTTGCTGACAATATATGGAGTGTCAGTTCTCGCGTTGATGATGCTCACTTATGCATTGGAGAATCGCCATCGGCACTTCATCCTTGCCTTTGCTATCTGCTGCGTGTTGAGTGGACTGTATGGGTTTCTGTCCGGAGTCTGGCCTTTCGGTGTAGTAGAACTGGTCTGGTCAACCGTGGCGATTAGAAGGTGGTATCGCACAGATCCATTCCAGGGAGAGGGTCGGTTGAGGGGTTCTTGATGGCTGCAAGTGGAGTCCGCATGATCTTGAGTTTTGGAATCCAATACTTGAGGTTGATATTGGGTACTTAAGACGGCATTGGCGTACTGTGACATTAAAGCTTGTCATGATCGAGTGATAGGCAAGGTGGTATGGTACATCGCATGAGATTTCGTGGACATGGTCGCAACTTCATGGCGCTACTGATTTCGCTGATGGCTATTGTGCTGAGCAGCTGCTCGGGTCCAGTTGCGGTCAGCTCGAGCCCGAAGCCAACCACTACCACCCAGCCCGCTCTGTACACTTCTTTCGCCAGTGCCGGGTGTCCGGTCAATTCGATTCTCGAGTTTGCTCATCAGGAGATTTCTCAGTCGATGAACGGCGCAATTACGGCGTGCCTGAGAGTGGGGGCTCTGAGCCCCGGCAACTATTCAATCGCTATCCAGGCAGTTGGGTCCGCCAATGGATTCGTGTCTGCTAATTCCGGATCTGGCGGAACTGCCAGTTCAAGCGCAGGTCCAACAGTGGAGTTGACTCTTTCGCCTCCCTCAGGAAAGCCCGGCTCGAAATTGGAGATTACCGGGGTCATAGCAGCACCAATGCCGAGATTGCCAAGTCATGTGCAGGTCTGTTGGGATGGGTGTGGTACTGGACTTCAGTATCAGGGAGTGCCAATAAAATGGGTCAGTTCAACAAAGTTCACGACCTCTATTGTTGTCCCAGCAGCCCCGTGGATGAAGATTGGCGAAGACAAAGTGACGTCATTGGTGGGTGGGGGTCACAAGGTGTCGATCGCGTGTTTGACCCTGGCCAAGGGGTGCGGCTTTGGCAGTTCTGAGGGCTCAGCGACTTTCGATCTTCTGGCCAGCCCTAGATCACCCTCCTGGTGTCCAAGTCCGGCCGATTGCGCGCGATTGATGGCGTCGCCCGAAATTGCGCTTCCTGGAAATGTGGTAAAGATAACCGGATTTGCCCCGCTACAGTCAATAATCGGTTCAGATCAGCCGTTTGAGTTTGAATTGAAGGTAACACCCGGCATTCCGCCTGCCGATGAACTTACCTTCAGCTCCACATCCAAGGGTGGAGTCATGGCACTTATTGGCCATGCTGCGCTGACAGTGGGTTCACCTCCAGCTTTCGCCACTCTTGGAAAAGTCTCCCCATCCGCTCCGATCATTAATGGAGCTTCGCGGATTTCGGAGAATCCAGCGAATCCTGGTCAGATCGTCTGGTGCAGTCAGGGTCAAATCGGTATTGCTGGCCTCAACGGAAGTCAGAACATATCGACGTCAGAAGCGGGGAAAGAGTTAGTGTCACTTGGATATGGGCTTATGGGTGCGGCTCTTCCAAACTGCGATTCAGTGGTGTTGGCAGATGGCGGCCGCATAGGAAAGATTGTGCTGGCTTCGTTCACCGTGGCGCCAAAATTTCTGGCACCGCCATTCGTGGATGTGGCATTGGAGACAGTTGATGGAGGTAATCACTGGGCGCCCGTTCCCACACCCGCCGGCGCCAAGAAGGGCGGATTTGCCGGATTCCGATACTTGGGGAGTTCTCTGCAGGCTCTGTTCATTCCAGGTTCTGGATACACTCCAGCACCTGGTTCTTCTCAAGTCGCGCCGCTGGTGGAGATGTTGAATAGTGGAGGTACGAACTGGGTTTCGGGAACTTTCCAGTGTCCGTTGCAGGGTCCGTGCGTAACGTTTGGTTCGTATATACCTGGCAACTGCGCCATGAACGGCAGTAGTCAGAGCGTGCTCCACTCGACGGACAATGGATCAAGTTGGTCCCAGCCAGAATGGCCCACTGAGGTCCAGTCATGCTGGCCCAGTGAGCTGATTCCGATTTCGATTCAGACTGAACTCCTGATTTCGTCGGGTTCGCAGTATTTTGTTCGTGAGTCGGTCGATGGGGGGTCGAACTGGAAAACGATGAGCCTTCCGGCGATCCCTGGAGCGACTCCGGGTTATGGATTCTCGGGAACCAATGCGGAGATTCAGATGCTTGCCAACGGGTCGTTACTCGTGACTGGCCAGCGCGGCAGCCGATACGGCTGGGATCTGCTCAATCCGGGGTCGAACAGTTGGTGCCCCGTCAAGGGTCTGCCTGCCGGTGTCCAGAGCTCCTCCAAATATGCCCCGGTTCGCCAACTTGGCGATACCCTCTATTGGATTTCGCCTTCAAATGGCTCAAATGCCGTCTTAAAAAGTGTCAGGACAGCCTCGGTGAAGTGCTGATGTGCCTTTGCTTGTGAGGATGAATCATATTTTATCTTTGACTTGAAGACCTAGAGCAAACAAGGAGTAGGCTGGCCAGCTTGTACGGAGTCTCAAATATGGTACGAGCTGGCGCTGGTGTGCCCTTAGGCGTGGGGAATGGTGGACCACACTCGCTTGGCCGTCAGAACTTCCTGCCGAGCGGTCTGACAGCGCTAAGACCTTGGTCACTCCAGCTACGAGGTGTACGCTTGAGGCGCCCGTCTCTCAATCCACTTTGAGCCACAGCGTCCGCGATGGGTGGAAAACTCGAGCGATCGTCTGCAAGGACTTTCCGGAATTCGTTTCACCAGCATGTAGGTGTTTAGATAACCCAGTCCGTCAGTGCTATATTCTGTCCCCCCAAAAATCGCTATCACAGGTTCTCGGCCTGTCAGAACTGTGACAAGAGCTTTCTCCGGGTCAGATGGAATTCGCCTGTGCCTGACATGGGTATAGAGCAAAGGAGGATAA
The DNA here is from genome assembly GCA_021777475.1 of Actinomycetes bacterium. GTDB lineage: Bacteria > Actinomycetota > Acidimicrobiia > Acidimicrobiales > Acidimicrobiaceae > SCQM01. Next base: position 5,602 of record JAJYDM010000050.1, read on the forward strand.
TTGTGTGGCAGGTTGAGCGAATTGGCGTTGAATTTGTCTCCACGTGACCAAGCGGGACGAGCTGTTTGTCGCAAATAAAGCAGCGGAATGAAGTGTCAAGTGTGGGAGAAGGTAGCGGCATGAGTCAAGGTCAATGGCCGGGAGCCCTTTTCGGTGATGAATGAGATGGGGTTGACAGATTTGGAAACCGTTCCGCCGAAACTGCACTGCTGAACTTGAACCCCTGGCCGAATTGGCAGCCCATTGCTAGCAGTTTGTCGGCCTGGTGCTGCAGTTCAACTCCTTCTGCGACCAGCGTCAGGTTAAGGTGATTGGCCATATTGATTATGGCCTCTATGGTGAATTCGCTCTTTGTTCCGAGTTGGTCCACAAAGGACTTGTCGATCTTCAGAATGTCGATTGGCAGATTAGTGAGCATGCTGAGCGATGAATATCCAGTTCCAAAGTCGTCTATAGCAAGGCGTATCCCAAGTTCCGAGAGTTTGTGAATGATCTGATTTCCTGCATTGGAGTCGTTTAGAAAGGCTGTTTCCGTGATTTCGATTGAAAGCCTTTTACTACCCAAGGCGAAGTCATCGAGTGCGACTGCCACGTCTCGTACAATCTGATCGGATTGGAGTTGTACTCTGGACACGTTAAGGTGCATCGTGAAGTTGTTGCCAACTTTTCCTTGTGTCACCCACTCTGCGAGTTGCCGAGAAGCTTGCCTGACAACCCAAGTCCCGACCGGAATGATCATCCCTGTCTCTTCGGCGACAGGGATGAAATCGCTTGGGGGGATTGGACCCCGTTCCGGATGATTCCACCTAAGCAGGGCCTCCGCAGCTTCCACGCGATTTGTTCGTAGGTCGACGATTGGTTGGTATTCAAGGTGAAACTGTTGGTGCCTAAGAGCCCGGTTTATGTCATCTTCCAGCTGGAGGTGCCGCTGAGCAGAGTGCTTTTGGCCGGGATCGAAGAACGTTATTTCAGAACCACCTGACGTCAAACCACTGAGTAGGGCGTTATTGGCTCTTTGGAGGAGCGTTTCTGCACTGATTTTTGGGACGGCGAAGGCAACTCCAAAGGTGGCGTCAATCTTGATGGGTGTTCCATCAAGGTAGAAAGGCCTCGTAGCCCTACCAAGCAGTTGTTGCGCGTAGCTGAGGGTGCGAGGCTCCGAGAGATCCTCAGCTAGTACCGCAAATCTGTCCTCGCCGATTCTTGAAAACAGGTCAGCCTTTTTGATTTCGCTATTCAGCCCGTTGATGACCGTCATCATCGTTTTCTCTTTGTCCGGTTTGCCTGCGAGATCTGAGACAAACCTGTGATTGTCCAACTCGAAGACGATTAAAGCCACAGGGACCTTTGTACGCGAGTGTCTGACGACCGCTTTTCTGATTTCCTCCAGAAGGTTTGCCCGGTTTGCCAATCCAGTCAAAGGATCGAAATGGGCGTTGTCTGCCAGCCTTGCTTCAAGTTGTTTCTGCTTGGTGATATCTCGCAAGGATACCGTGACAAGGTGTTTGTGGGATTGCGATTGTCCCTTGGAGGCGATTACCTCGACTTCGAGGCGGGACTTATCGCTGCAAATAGCCAAGCTCTGGTACTGCACCTGGGCACTGGTAGCGTCCTCGCTCCTCAGCAGCCCGTATACCGGTTCCGGGTCAACCAAGAAATCGTGAACATGCATTCCAACCAAGTTTCGCTTCTCGAAACCGAGCAAGAGATCAGTTCGCTTGCTGGCAAGGATGACCATCTCGTTCTCATCCAGCACGATTGTTGGGTTTGGCGAATCTTCGATCATGGCGTTGAATTGGGACAACTGTGAAACAAGTGAAGTTGTGAGGTGGCGATGTTCCTGGGCCAAGCTACCCGCTGCTGCCAGCAGTTCAAGGGCGGTCAGTTCCTCGGCGAAAATGTCTCGTTCGGTCAGACTTCCGGCGATGAGGACAGCGACGATTTCTCCACTACTCCACATCGGGACACCGATTGTAGTCCGTAACCCGAGTGCTTTGATGCTCGGAACGGCCTCGTTAAATTCTATGTAGTCGATTATCTGAGTGTTCTTGCTATTGACCACTACTAACGATGTCCCCCAAAGCGGCAAGTCCTTGTTGAGGAGGTCTTCAGGCACGGCTGGCGAGGGATGAGAGTAACGAAAAGTCCCATGCTCGTTGTCGAGGAGACTGATCGCTGAGACCTCGTAACCAAGAGCAACGGTGGCTTCTACCACGGCCCTCTGGATTTCCGATGGGTCCTCCGTCTCGGCGATCTGATGCGCCTTCCTGGCAATCTCGCTCCAAAGGTTTGCCTTGGTGGCCATGTAATCCGCAAATTCTGATTTCTTTGCCATCTCATCATGAATACTGGCTGCGAGCAGGGTGAACACAAGTCCTGTGACACCGAAGATGCTCAAATGGACTGTAATTCCGAGTATCGAACTTGAATCATGGTTATGCCAAATAACCGCGAGGGAGTAACTGATTGCGACGAGGAATCCCAGGGCGACCTTTACCATTGTACGATTCAAGGTGCACACCGATGTGATTTGGCTGATGTAGAGAAAGGACATTCCGGTGCCGATAGTGGCGTCAACCCCGGGTGTCGCGTGACCGTAACTGAGGTAAGTGCCCACCCCGAGAAGTATCGTGCTGATGATGAGATAGACGATGGCCGATCGTCCTGACACACGGGCCCAGGATCTTGAGAGGGCTTCGGAGGCGACCTCACGCCGCGCCAGAGCGAGGAGGTTTCCCGCAGCGGAGGACATGATTGCTAGGCTCAGTGTCGCCGCTAGCAGGTTGCCGGCCAAATGTCTGCCTAATTGGCCCGACATGTACACCAGCAGAATCACCGTGGACGCAGTCAGGCCGATCACCGAGTTCCAGACACTCCAGATTGGGATGGCGTGCAAGGCGGCGTTATCACGTCCCAGGTTTCGCAGTTGAGGATTTGAATTTGGGTCAGCCTTCACCAGATGGCTTCACAGGGTCTGATCATCTCTGGAACGCAAAACCCACCTAACACTGTCCAGCAGTTCATCTCGGACTTGCCACCCAGTAAGTCGATCACCGATAGCCTTCCTTTGACAAGCCGAACCCGCAACCAGATACGAGATGGTCCAAGTCCGGGAAATCTCCACTCTCAGTTCACGTCGTTTACAACATATCAATTCGGATGCCGACTGTCACAGCGCACATTTTAAAAAGTTGAGATGCAGAGGGAAGGGCATCCATAAAGACCTTACCAGTTTTCGTGGGATGATTTCCAGAAATGTCATGTTCGAATAGATGAAGTTGAGGTGATCTTGGGTTTAAAAGCCAAGCTGGGACTAATTTTCAAACGTGAAAAATTCTGTCTTGTCGGCGAAGCTCCGCAATGAGTTGACTGAGGGAACGAAATAGTACGATCCCGTCAACGGCCTGGAATAGTAGGTGAGGGCGTCACGGGTTCCATCGGGAATGCCTGACATTCGTTTTAGCATTTCGTGGAGTCGGTATTGATCTTTGCTGAACCCTACAAAGACAGTGCCATTTTCGGTGGGCGTCCCGTAAGCTGTGTTCCTTCTGAAGATCGGAAGTTCGCTGCCGTCTTGGATCAGGGTTGTGCGTGCCACATGGGAGTTCTTCGGCAGTTCTTCCGGCTCGAACTCTTCGCTATCCAATTTTGTCCGACCGATCACCTTTTCCTGATCCTCCACCCTGAGACTGCCGAATGATTTGAGATCATGGAGCCATTTCTGAAACAGAAGAATGCTTCCATTTTCGCCTTGAGTTCCTCGAGGAATAAGTGCGATATCCGGCGCTTCCAACAGGCTTGGGTTTGCAGACCCATCGATAAATCCAATCAGGTCGCGGTTCTGCCGATAGCTCCATCCGGGGAGGTCTTCTTCCAAGGTGGCATGAGGTGTCAACGCCTCAATTACTTCGACAGAGGCGTCAAACACCTGACCTATTGAAGAGGCGGCGAACCAAACCCAGAGGTCTCTCTGCGTTGCTGGCATTGAAAATCCGTCTGGTCCCGTAATGGGTTCCACGAAGTCGTAGACCTGCGGTGGAATGTCGTCGCGGGCAAGTGATGCCCAAAGTGACGGTCGGATCCCGACCACCATGTTCAGACCATTGACGCTGGACTGCGGCGCCTCAAGATTTGCAACGGCCCTTATCAACTCCAGCCCGTTGCCATTAGGGAGGAGGCTGAATTCGAGATAGTTGTGGGAAACGGTTCCCATCGCGAAAAGTCCCACTTGTGCGTTGCTCATGGCGTCCCTTCGCTAGCCGTCGAAGTAGATTCTAGCTAATTTTGGTGGGAGAGTGAGAGCCAAATGTGGTTTTCAGACTCCCATCGATGCACAGGCGGCGGATAGCCTTATGCGGTCAAATGAAATATCATTGCCTAACACGGCGTTTTACGGATGTAGCTATCGGAGGTCAGGCGCAATTATGCAGGTAGAAATTTGGTCCGACGTGGTATGTCCATGGTGTTACATCGGCAAACGGCGATTCGAGACGGCGGTGAGACAGTTCGAAGGAAGACTGGATGTTGAAGTTGTATGGCGATCTTTCGAACTCGATCCGTCCGCTCCCAAGGCGATCGGCAAAGATATGGTCACTATGTTGTCGGAAAAGTATCGAATGAGCAGAGAAAAAGCTATTGAATCTATCGCAAATCTTACCAGCTTGGCTGTTTCGGAGGGTCTCGAGTACCATCTTGAATCCGCGAAGATGGGGAACAGCTTTGATGCCCATCGGTTGTTGCAGCTGGCGGTTCTCACGGGACACGGAGATGCGATGAAGGAGCGCCTACTGAAGGCCTATTTCACTGAAGCGATGGAGATTTCAAGTCAAGAGGTTTTGGTCGAACTTGGCACAGAAGTGGGGCTTCAAGCCACCACGATTCTGGATATGTACGCCGGCGACTATATGGCCAAGGAAGTACGTAGTGATGAGGCGTTGGCGTCAAAATATGGGATCAAAGGGGTTCCATTCTATGTGTTTGATTCAAAGTACGGGGTTTCCGGTGCACAGGCCACAGAGGTGTTTGTCGAGGTCCTGAGCAAGGTAAGTGAGGAGTCGCCGGCTCTCAGCTTTCCTGTAGAGTCTGACGCTCCGGGCTGCACCGATGATTCATGCGCAGTTTAGCCCGGTACCGGAGATGACTGAGTTAGAGCGGTCAGGGCATTAAGGTTTGGTGTGTAGGGTGGCCGCTATTAGGTATGTGCGGTTTGATTGGCTGATTTTAGGTGTGACGCGTAGCCTGCAACCTGGTAAGTCGATTGGTTTGAGGCTGTGCTTTTTGAGGGTGGAAAATCTGCCTAGGAATGGTTGTTGATTACGGGCAATTAGGTGCGGTTAGGCCTGTCCGCGAGACTGGAAAAATTGGCAAGGTCAGGGAGTTGACTATGGAAGAACGACAGCTTGGATCACTGGGACTCAAGGTATCTGCTATTGGCCTCGGTTGCATGGGAATGAGTGAGTTTTACGGGCCATCCAACAGTGCTGAGGGCATTGACGTCATTCACCGCGCGCTGGATCTCGGGGTCAATTTCCTCGATACAGCTGACATGTATGGGCCCTTTACAAACGAGGTGTTGGTCGGAAAGGCCATCGCACCCCGTCGTGGCCAAGTCATCGTGGCTACCAAGTTTGGAAACGCTCGAGGGGAAAATGGCGAGTTTCTTGGCGTGAGAGGTGATCCCGACTACGTCAGAAAGTCCTGCGACGCATCTTTGAAGCGGTTGGGGGTGGAGGTGATAGATCTCTACTACCAGCACAGAGTTGACCCGAAGTTGCCGATTGAAGAGACAATTGGTGCCATGTCGGAGTTGGTCGAGGCTGGGAAGGTGAGGTATATCGGAATGTCAGAGGCTGCTCCAGCAACGATTAGAAGAGCACATGCAACTTATCCAATTTCGGCACTTCAGACCGAGTACTCGTTGTGGAGCAGGGATCCTGAAGACGAAATTTTAGAGACAACCAAGGAACTCGGGATCGGTTTCGTGGCGTACTCTCCACTCGGTCGCGGCTTCTTGACTGGCCAGATTAGAAACGTGGATGACCTTGACGAAGAAGATGCCCGGAGACGGTATCCGCGATTTCAGGGTGAGAACTTGGAGAAGAACCTTGCTTTGGCAGAAAAGGTGATCCAAATCGCAAACGAGAAGGGTGTAACACCAGCTCAGTTGGCACTGGCATGGGTGCTTAGACAGTCCGAGCAGATCGTTGCAATTCCAGGAACCCGTAAGATCACCCGTCTGGAGGAGAATATTAAGGCGGCCTCTGTGTCCCTGAGTCCAGAGGAACTTAAAGCGATTGACGCCGCGTTCCCCAAAGGTGCGACATCGGGGGACAGGTATGCAGTCATGGATAGCGTCAACAGATAGTGCAAGGTTGCACCACTGGGGTAGGGACCTGCGCTTATGACTTTTCTATCAAGAGGGCTTTGCGTTTAGGTCAATGATCCTTATGGCGAAGATTTGGCTCTCCCCTGGTGGGTCGCTTACCATTGAGTGAAAATCGGTGTTTTCCAACCTGGTCTTTGTCCTCCGGCGTTCCGGCTAGATGTCGACGTCAGCTGCCTCTGGGCTTGACACGGTGTCCCTGTAGGGAAGATGGTCGAAGTATTCCGGCGGATCGCTCCAGGCACTCTGGGCCTTTCCCTTCGATGCGGCGTCTATGGCGTTCCAGACTTTCTCGGGGGTGCACGGCATGTCGATATGAATGACACCTAGATGCGAAATGGCATCTATCACAGCATTGTGCACAGCAGGCATTGCTCCGATGGTGCCGGATTCCCCGATTCCCTTTGCCCCAAGAGGATTAAGGCTCGTGGGCGTCTCAGTGTTGAAGATCTCAAACGACGGCAACTCGGCCGCGCTGGGCATGGCGTACTCGGCGAGCGTGGTGGTGAGCGGATTGCCATAGTCGTCATAGACAAACTCTTCCCAAAGAACCTGCGCCATGCCTTGGGCTATTCCTCCGTGTTGTTGTCCATGCACCAGCAATGGATTGAGAATCCTTCCGCAATCATCGACAGCTATGTGGCGCAAGGGCGTAACTTTGCCGGTCTCGATATCAACCTCGACGAGGCTGACATGAGATCCAAATGGGAAAGTCGCGCCATTTTGAACGAAGTCAAGACTCACGGCCAGAGGATCACCTTGCTGGTCGGCGTGCAGGGCCAGGTCACCCCAGCTTACTTTAGAAGAGGGAACCCCGGCAACCGCGAGGCCGTTGTCCGCTAGGACAATATCTTCTGGACTCGCCTCGAAATAGTCTGCTGCAAGATCCCTTGCTTTTTGAAACAGCGATTCACTGGCGGTGGCGACTGCGGATCCACCTATCTGGAGGGATCTCGAACCTCCAGTCCCTCCGCCGGTGGGGATTAGTGAGGTGTCAGACTGGATGAATCTGATCTTTGCCATGGGAATACCAAATCTGTCGGAGACGATCATGGCGAAGGAGGTGGCATGCCCTTGTCCATGGGCCGATGTTCCCACCTTGATCGATGCCGTGCCATCAGGAAATAACTGGACCTCGGAGTATTCCGAAGGCCCACCCCCAGCAGTAATTTCGACGTAGGTGGAGATTCCGATTCCGAGCAGCTTGGTGCTGCCGCTGGCGATACGTGCTGCTTGTTGAGCACGCATGCTCGAATAGTCGGCAAATTCCAAGGCCTTTTGAAGCGTCGATGCGTAGTTGCCGCAGTCGTACAGAGCACCAGGCAAAGTTTTTTTGGGAAATTCGGTTTCGGGTATCAGGTTCTTCATTCGCAGTTCCGCGGGGTCAAATCCCAGCTCATCCGCGGCTATGTCCATGATCCGTTCCAGAAAGGCTGCGGCTTCAGGGCGTCCGGCCCCTCGGAAGGCTCCTACAGGGGTGGTGTTGGTGAGAGCGACAGCCACGTCATAGCTGATCTTAGGGATCTCATACACCCCCTGACTCATCAGCTTCGTCGATCCCATCACCAGGCCGCCACCAAAACCGGCATATGCTCCCGCATCTCCAAGCATTCGGCATCTAAGTCCGGTGATCTTTCCTGCTTTGGTGAATCCCATTTCGATGTACTGTACTTGTCCTCGGCCGTGGGGAAGGGCAGTCATGTTTTCCGAACGGGTTTCGCTCCATTTGACAGGAATCTTTAGCTTCAGTGCTGATGCAATAACTACCGAATGTTCAGCTGTGACTCCGGCCTTTCCCCCAAATGCGCCGCCTACATGTGGTGCAATGACGCGAATCCGATTGGGGTCCAGATCCAGTATCTTTGATATGGCCGTGGCGAAATTGTGGGGCATTTGAGTTGAGACCCAAATCGTCATGTCTCGGTCGCCGTCCGGCGCCGGAATGACGGAAATCGCGTTTCCCTCTAGTGGTACCACTGCCACACGTTGGTTGACGAACCTTCCCCGCACGATAATCTCGGCGTCCTCGAGGGTGCTGTCAGTGTTTCTCTCTCTTGAACCAGTTGCCAAATTTGTTCCAAGTTCCTCGAATTGAAGGGGAGCCCCGGGCGCCAACGCCAGCTCGGGATCAGTCACCGCCTCCAGTTGCTCATAATCGACAAAGATCGCTTCAGTCGCATCAATTCCCTCGGCCTTTGACTCCGCTATGACCACCGCAACCGCGTCTCCAACGAAGCGGACCTTGTCGGTGGCGAGGGGTGGGCGTTTGCAGGCATCATTAAGGGGAAAGAATGCATGGTGAGGTCGAATTGAGAGGTCCTTGGCGGTAAATACCGCAATGACTCCGGGCATTTTCTCGGCCTCTGATGTGTCAATGCTAATCACCTTGGCATGCGCAAATGGAGATCGCAGGAAGACGGCGTGCATAAACCCTGGCTGATTATCGATGAAGGTGCCTTTGCCCGTTAGAAGGTCAGGATCTTCTACGCGTACTACGGAGGTTCCAAGAATTGAAGTTGCCATGGTTCCAGCGTATTTCAAATGTTTATGTTTTGGTTAGGGGATATGAACTTTGGTGACCGATTTCGGTCTTGTTTCGGCTGGACAGCGGTTCGACTGCGGCGAAAGTGGATATTTACCTATCGCCAAATCATCAGGCATGGTGACAGGTTCAATTTACGCTTTCGTGGTTTAGTGTCCCAGGTGTTGACAATGGGGACAGATATTTCTTTCAAATGTTGCCCGATGCTGCTACCCTTTGAAATCCCACCCCTAATAATGAGACCGGTTTGACTACTTAAGGCACTTGGGGATGGAATGAATACGAAGGCCGACCTGCTCGAAAAGTACGGGCTTGATCTTGAAGGGGCAGTGCGTCAACTGATTCGCCAGGGAAACTGGACAAGCCTATTGGATCTGTCTGCACGATTCAGAAGCTATAGCGCCATGAACTTGCTTCTTCTGTTTTCGCAGGCCTGTCATAGAGGCTTTTCCCCAACCTTAGTGGCTGGCTACAGGGGGTGGCAGAGGTTGGGGCGCCAGGTGAAAAAAGGTGAGAAGGCCTTGTATATTTTTGCTCCGAATAAGCGGAAAGTTTTCGCTGGGCCAAGTGTCTCAGCTGACGACGAAATTGAAGAGACTGTGGTCGGCTATCGTTTGGTGGGTGTCTTCGACCTTTCTCAAACGTTTGGCGACGATTTGCCCGTGCTGCCGGAGCCACGACTTTTGGATATCGAGTCTTCCAATGCGGCGGTCTTGCTGGAAAGCCTTGAGGCGTTCTTGGTTGAAAGGGGCTTTCGGGTTGGCTACGAGGAGCTTGATGCGGTGAACGGTTTTACTGATTTTGAAAATCATTTGGTAAAGGTGCGCTCAGATGTCTCGTCAGGGCAGCGCTTGAAGACTTTGCTTCACGAATCGGCCCATGTTATTTTTCACCAAGAGTACTCCGTTTCCCGAGCAAGGGCTGAGTTGGAGGCAGAAAGCTGTGCTTACGTCGTTTGCAGGGCACTGGGTTTTGACAGTTCTTCCTATTCTTTTCCATATGTCGCCCGTTGGTCCTTGGGCGATACCAACCTGGTGAGTCAGGTGGCGCAGACTGTGCACAGTGGTGCGGGAAGGTTGCTGGATCATATAGAAAGGTGGGTGGATGCAGCCGGACGAGGATCTGTTGGAAACCTGGAAGAGATCGAAAATAGAGATCCAGCGCCAGTGTAACTGGGTGACAATATGGGACGGATATCTGTACCGCCCCGAAGCACTGCCCAAAGAGTTGGATGG
>JAJYDM010000137.1 GCA_021777475.1 Actinomycetes bacterium
GATCTCCTTTTTGAGATTTATTTGACCAAAGACATTTCACCAGGAGATCCCGCCCAACCAAGCCAATTATCCCAAACTTCTTACCTCAACCCTTAGATGGTCATACACAACTTTCCCGTATAGCTCGGCGATCATAGGATTTTCCTTTTGTGGTCTTTACCGTATTGACGCGTCGTCCACCTCAAGCATATGAAAGGTACACTGGATGACCCGTTTATCTAAGCGAGTTCTCCAGGGAGTCATCCTGGTGGTGCGGCCGCGCCCGGAAATCTCATTGAGTAGGAGATTGCGTTTTGGAAGACACCGTCGGTGACTGTCGTCGGTCTTGATCGAGGTCATTTTGGCGTTCAACTCTCATGGCGTACGCTTTGAAGTCATTGTTGGAGACTGAGTAAGAATTCTTGGACCTTCGTCGCATGAAATACTGATGTCACTCGTTGTGTAGTGGCTGGGTGAGTTGAAAAGTAGCGGGGACCCGATTGATAGGGTGACGATTCGAACAGTTGCTGCTTGAAAGCTTTACGTAGCCTGTGAACTCTGTGTGAATGTTCCAGTTTTGCAGTAACCAAAAAATGCTGCTCAATAGAATGACCCGTATCAAGGCGCTACATATTTGAATCTGCAGACTCAGGACCCGACGTAGTTTTGGAAAGGACTTTAGATGACAGAATCCAAGAGCGTTATAGTCTTTGGCGCAGACGGTTACATAGGTTGGCCCATGGCGATGCACCTTTCCAAGCTCGGTCATCGTGTCACTGCCGTCGACAATCTTGCCCGACGTGGTTGGGACGTTGAAGGCGGGACTTACAGCCTGCTTCCTATGGCTTCGATGGAAACCCGCGTCGCCCGCTGGAAGAAGGAGACCGGCCGAGAAATCATCTGGCGGAATCTAGACCTTTGTGATGCTGAAGCTCTCGATGCTCTAATGGTCGAGTTCATGCCGGATGCGGTGATACATTTCGCCGAGCAGCGAAGCGCTCCGTTTTCGATGATTTCCCGTGAACATGCAGTTCGTACCCAAGTTAACAACATTGTGGGAAATCTGAATCTCCTCTATTCAATCCATGCGATTGTGCCGGAGTGCCATTTGATCAAGTTGGGTTCGATGGGAGAGTACGGGTCTCCAAACATCGATATCGAGGAGGGGTACATCACTATTGAGCACAATGGTAGAGTTGACACTTTGCCATTTCCCAAGGTACCTCACAGCTTCTACCATCTCTCAAAAGTCGCAGACTCCCAGAATATCCACTTTGCCAGCAGAGTTTGGGGATTACGCGCCACAGATCTCAACCAGGGTGTTGTCTACGGCGTTCAGACTGAAGAGACCGCGCTACATCCAGAGCTTTCCACCAGGTTTGACTTTGATTCCATCTGGGGAACTGCGCTCAACCGGTTTTGCGTGCAGTCGGCAGTTGGGGAGCCTCTTACGATCTATGGGAAAGGTGGCCAGACCAGAGGATACTTGGACATTCGGGATACGATGGCGTGCATCACTCTGACTCTCGATAATCCTCCGAATGTCGGTGAGTGCAGGGTATTCAACCAGTTCACTGAGCAGTTCAGCTTGAATGAACTGGCATCTGTTGTCATGTCGGCACGCGAAAAGATGGGGCTTTCAACGGAAATTGTTCATATTCCGAATCCGCGCGTTGAAGCCGAAGAGCATTATTACAATCCCAAGCATACGGCGCTAATGGATCTCGGGCTTAGACCTCACTATCTCTCCGACACTCTGGTTACTTCGGTGATCAAAATCGTGGAGCAGCACAAGGGAATCGTGGACCCGGTTCTGTTGCAGATACCGAGCGTCGACTGGAGGACCGGTGGCAACGAGATCTGGGAAAAGTATGCCAATCAGGATGAATTCAAATTTAATGCCATCAGGACCGCAAGGTTGATCGATTCAGCTAGGCGTTGACGTACATGTCCAATTGGGTTGGACATGTACGCTTGTCATTGTGACGTGTTTGTGTACGCCTTGCCACAGGTTAAAGTCTTTATGTGGATAATTCAACTGGACAGAAGTGGTCCGAATTGGGTTCGGATCTAGCGAAGTTCACCCGGAGATACTCAAGGAGTAAAACGCTTGGCGTCCTCACCGCTTTTATCTGGGTCTTTGGGCTTTTCGAAGTTGCCTTGGCTGACATTTTTAAAACATCCTGGCATGTTTCAGTTGGGATTTCCGCGTTCGCCGATGGGGTGCTCACAGCGGCCGCGCTCTTGTACCTCCGTGCCGGCACGAAGAATTTGACCCCGCCGACTTCTTGCTCAACTTCGATTGCTGAACATGGATGTTCTCAGCCAGGATGTGATAAGGCTGGCGGCGGTTGTATCACGAAATTTGACACCGAGATTGCTCAACGCATTGCTCAGATGGAAAGAGAGAAGCTGTCACTCCTGCTCCGAGGGAAGGTTGGAATTGGATTGGTGCTGCCTCTTTTTTGGCTTGTCGTTGGAGCCAAGGTGGCATTATCGCACGGTATCGGTACCCAAGTGGGTGGGTTGGCGCTGATAGTTGGTTCAGCCGGACTGGTAGCTACCCGGTTGTATTTGGGGGCCGGCATATTTTCTCGAAAGGCTGCCTGAGGCATTCACTGCTATTTTTCGAGATTGTGTTCGCTGTCTCCACATCTGTGACATTCCACCTCAATGGTGACATGGTCGATTCCATATTTTTGCTTTAGCTGATCTTTTATTTTCTGTACTTTGACCTGAGCCAGGTGGAGGGTTGCTCCGTCCTCCATGAGCACGTGAGCCGACAATGCGGTAGTGTCTGAAGCCAAGTTCCAGAGATGGAGGTGGTGAACATTCAGGATCTGAGGATCTTCCTCTATGGCTTGACTGATTTCCTCGGGACTTATGGCACGTGGAGTGGATTCGAGCAATACTGATACGGTTTGGCCGAGTAGCTGCCATGAGGAGGCCAGGACCAGAATGGCAATAACTATCGACCCTATTGCATCGGCCCTATAGAAACTAAAGATTTGCATAGCGGCACCCGACAATGTGGTGAAGAACCAGCCAGCTGCATCACCGGCCATGTGCACCACTCCTGCGCGCATGTTCAGGCTTTTGCCGGAGCTGTGGTGAAGGGCTCTAAGCGACAGGGTACTCACGAGTAGCCCCGCAATTCCAAGGATTATTACCGGAGGGGCCAACACGGCGTG
>JAJYDM010000051.1 GCA_021777475.1 Actinomycetes bacterium
CGATGCGCTGATAGAGCGGTATCTTTCCGATGAAGGGACGTACCCTACTTCGGTGGGATTGGTTGTCTGGGGCACGGCTGCCATGAGGACTGCAGGGGATGATGTCTCCCAGGCTCTGGCCCTGATTGGTGTGAGGCCGTTGTGGGACATGCAGAGTGGGAGAGTTGTCGGTTGCGAGCTGATACCAAGACAGGAGTTGGGCAGGCCGAGGGTGGATGTGACACTTAGAATCTCAGGCTTTTTCAGAGACGCGTTTCCACACGTGATCTCATATCTTGCCGATGCTTTTGCTGTGGCCGCGCATAGCCCGGAAGAGGACAATCCGTTGTCTAAAGATGCTAATTCGCCCAGGATCTTTGGGCCGAAGCCTGGTTCTTATGGATCCGGTATCCTACCTTTGATAGAGGCAAGGAATTGGAGATCAAACGAGGATCTGGCAAAGGTGTATCTTACCTGGTCAGGGTACAGCTATACACCCCAAAGCTTTGGCAGGTACGATCCAGAGTCGATGGCGCGGCGGTTCAAGGGGATCCAGGTAGCATCGAAGAACCAGGACAACCGTGAGCACGACATATTCGATTCCGACGACTACATGCAGGATCACGGCGGAATGATCGCAGCGGTTCGACATCTATCTGGGAGCGAGCCAAAATCATATTTCGGCGATTCGGCAGATCCTGCTAGGCCAAAGGTTAAGTCGCTGGCGGAAGAAGCTGCCAAGGTTGTGCGTTCCCGGGTAATCAATCCAAAATGGATTGAGGCTATGAAACGACATGGTTACAAGGGGGCGTTTGAGATGGCCGCCACAGTTGACTATCTCTTCGGATATGACGCAACTGCTAATATCGTCGAGGACTGGATGTATGAACGGGTAACTCAGGCCTATGTGGCCGACGCATCGGTTAGGAAGTTTTTTGAGCAGTCCAACCCAACTGCGCTTACATCAATTGCTGAAAGGCTGCTCGAAGCTTCGCAGCGTGGTTTATGGAACGCCACAGTGGAATCGTTGGATGCCATCAGGTCCGCAATGCTTGAGGCCGAAGGTTGGGAGGAGATCAGGTGAGAGAGTTTCCCTTTGTGGCAGTGGTGGGGCAAGACCAGTTGAAGATGTCGCTGCTGCTGAATGCCATTGATCCAAGGATTGGGGGGGTGCTTATCCGAGGCGACAAGGGATCGGGCAAATCAACCCTTGCCAGAGCGCTAGCCGATCTTTTGCCAGAGGGGGCTCCTTTCATTGAAGTTCCAGCCGGTGCCACAGAAGACAGGGTCAAGGGATCTGTGGATCTGGTCCAGATGGTTGCAGACGGCACAGTCGCGTCAACCGGTGGTCTTTTGGCCGAGGCCAATGGCGGAGTTCTTTACGTAGATGAGGTAAACCTCCTGGCTGACCACATTGTTGATCTGCTCCTCGATGCCGCGGCATCCGGAGTGAACCGGATCGAAAGAGACGGCGTTTCGGCAGTTTTCGCGGCGAGGTTTGTTCTGATCGGATCGATGAACCCCGAAGAAGGCGAACTCAGGCCCCAATTGCTGGACCGCTTTGGTCTTTCTGTCGGGAGTGATGGAATTCTTGATCCAGAGTACCGAAGCCTTGCGCTTCTTCGAAGACTTGAATTTGACAGCGACCCCGAGGCATTCTGCGCTTTGTTTGATAGGGAAATGGAGGACCTGAAGGCGAGACTTGCTACCTCCAGGATAGTCAACCTGACCCATTCCCTGGGGCTGAGCGCGCATCTGTCAAAGGAACTTTTCAGAGTTATAACCCAGCTATGCATCAGCTACGGGGCACAAGGGCTGAGAGCAGATCTTACAATGGCCAGAGCAGCAGCAGCTCATGCATCCCTGGAGGGCCGCAGCGATGTGGAGGCCGGGGATATCGAAGCTGTGGCACCTTTGGTCCTTTCGCATCGTGCGCGCAAAGATCCGTTACAAGAATATGAATCGCGGAACGTTTCCGAGGTAATTGAAAAGATTCAAAGGATGGGTCATGAGGAAGGAGGAGACGATGTTCCAGCCGCGGAGTCTGAAGGATCAAAGAGTGACAATGGCGACCTGCCTCCCGACGTTTCCCGTGGTCCAAAGGGCCAGAGTGAGACTTCTGGATCGAGGCTGACCTTTGGAAAGGGGGGGGCGGCAATTATGGGTGCGGTGATGACCCAGGGTGTAAAGGGGATGTACTCAGATAGGGTCGGAGGGGGACCAAAAGGTGGAACGCCGATTGGGTATCGCAAGGGTGTGGAAGGAATTTCCGACCAAAGAGGTGCCGGCCTCGACGTCGTCGGAACTCTCACCTCTGCCGTCACCCGTCGTAGCGCTGGTGTCGAACTGGCGACAGAATCATTTGTCGGGACTCAAGACCTCATGATGTCTGAGAAAATTGCTAAGCAGGGGAGGACCATCCTTGTTGGTCTCGATCTCTCCGGCTCGATCGGCATGAATTCGAGAACCGAGCTGGCCTCGACCGTGATCGAGTCGCTTCTGCTTGATGCATATCAGACAAGGGACCGTGTGGGTGTTATCGTGATCGCCGAAGGGACGGCAAGGGTTCTGCAAAAGCCGACAAGGTCCGTTGAGATGATCCGGGCAAAGCTGGCGACGTTGGTTACTGGCGGGGTGACTCCTTTGGCCAAGGGAATTGATTTGTTGGCCACGCAGGCAAGAGAGTCGATTCAAAAGGGAGAGCATCCGTTTTGTGTTCTCATAACGGATGGCAGGGCTACCGGGGGCGAGTTTGCGTTCCAAGATGCAATCCAGGCTGCCGAACGGTTCAGTTTGGACGGCCTTCAAAGCTGCATCATCGATATAGAGGATGCACAGGTTCCGATAGGTCTCGCCGGAAAAATTGCCCGGAGCATGGGGAGCCAGATCATTTCCAATGCGGCCCTGATCGACTTGATTGGAAGATCGCAGTTGCGGCATGCTTTGTTTGGGTAATTTATCTCAAGTTGCTTTAGTGCGGCCTAATTGGATTCGGTCTCGCTGCCCG
This sequence comes from Actinomycetes bacterium, assembly GCA_021777475.1. GTDB lineage: Bacteria > Actinomycetota > Acidimicrobiia > Acidimicrobiales > Acidimicrobiaceae > SCQM01. Next base: position 2,987 of record JAJYDM010000051.1, read on the forward strand.
GCTTCTAAGGGGGCCGCAAAGCAATCCTTTGTTGGATTTCAGCGCTTGGCGTTTGTCTTTGCCGATCTTTTGATTTTCAAATATAGTTCTGTAAGTCCTTTTCACAGATCTTTTCCGTAAGGGGGTTTCACTCAAGATGTCAGCCTTTGTCACCTGGTTCGTGTGGCAGCTTGCCGCTCCTATCCGTTATATGTGAGGTTGTTCCTAATAAAAAACCTCCTCTTTCAAACCGCCGCAACGAGGGATTAGTAGGTTTCGTTATTCCGGATACTTCTGTGGCGAACCTTCGAGGATGAGATCTTTTTCTTGATCTTTCTATTGTTGTGGGCAAAGGGCGGGGCTTTTTAACGGCGGCGCGGTCATATTCAGATTGGTGTTTCGAGGGCTCCTCTGACCGCTATCCAGTGTCACCATAGATTTTGGGGGCTATTTTTCGCCCCAAAACAGTCCTTCGACTGTATCCATGTCGGACACGCTTTCCCTTCTTAGTGCGCCTAGGGTTATGAGTTCCGTCTCGGAATTTATCATGATTTGCCACTGTATCTTTATGCGCGGGCCTTATGGGATTTGTGGATCTGGACCAAATTCTTGGGGCTTCGTGAGAGCCGCGACGATGAGGTTGGACCAGGTAGCGGGGTCTGTCAGTGACGCCATTCACTTTGCAAGAGCGATGTTTTAGCACTCGTGTTGATGCGCGAATCGGTCTTGGTAGCCTCCGTAAGGCATACGCATCGAGGGCAGTGATGATGCCTGAAATCGTTAACATCGGCAGCAGTCTGAATAAGTCGCACTGACTTTTGTATCGGCAAACCGGCCTCCAGTCTTTCTGGAAGACGGGGTCTTTTGGTGTAGTTGTCTTCACTAGAATTTGCGGATTAGTCGCGACATGCTGAAATGATTCCAATCAGCGACTAGTATGGTTCGTTAGGAAGGGGTCACCGACCCACCTGGAGCATGTCTTTAGTTAGATTTCTTTCGCTGGAACCCGGAATCTCCCTTCTGTTTTATAGGAATTTTAAAGAAGGGAGGTCGCCGCTGTGGCGACCGGTACAGTAAAGTGGTTCAATTCCGAGAAGGGCTTTGGCTTCATTTCTCAGGATAATGGTGAGGATGTTTTCGTTCACTTCAGTGCTATTCAAATGAATGGGTACCGAGGCCTTGAAGAGGGACAGGCTGTGGAGTTTGGGACTCAGAACGGGCCCAAGGGTCTGCAGGCGGTTGACGTAAGACTCATCTAACCCTTTGATTTATTAGCAATGCTTCAAAAGAGCTGTAGCGAGTGGAGCCAGGAACATGAAGTTCCTGGCTCCACTTTATTAGTAGGCCCGGTATGGATGATCTGTTGGAGGTGACAGTCCACTAAGGGAGGTGGCGATGCCAACCCTGACCCGAAGGCAACTGCACCACTGCGAAGTGAGTTGGGGCGAAAGCCCGAGGTGAGATCTCTGTACCCAGGAAAATGACCTGCGTATAAGTCCGGTCTACCTAGGTGAGCCAGCCAAATACGGTAAGCCCGTCGTGGTAAAAGGGGTGGATCAGTAAATGCGGCGGGAGTCGAGGGAGATCGGTCATTTTTATTCGGTGAGATTTGTTCGGGTGTATGTTGCCAGCTGAGAGACGGCTGTGGCTGGAAACAGTGTAGCTGACCGGCCAGAAGTTAGCAGTGGCCATAGTACCTGGCAGGGCATTGATCACGATTAGGGTAGGGCTGAAACTCAAATGAAACGATGAATGTAATACTCTGATGCGGCACTGATAATCGCAGCCAGCTCACTCAACTGGGTCTCTTGGCGGGCAAAGATAGGGGTGAGTCCTTAGGATATCTCCAGAGCGCGTAGGAGCCATTCGGCGTGCAGGTCACAGAATTTTCAACCCATGCGTACCGAAAGAAAGTAATTGCAGCAGTTGTTCGAGAACGTATGCTCGGACAACTGGTCTCGCTCAGGCGCTATAGCGTGGGAAAGCAATTAAAGGCGCTCTCCGCTTAGAGCGTCATTACTGTTCTTGAATCTTTACCTGAGGATTTTGGCGCCCGTGTCGACGAGCGTGGGTATTTATCTTTGGCGATAGCGGGGGTCTGGGTAGGGGCTTTAACGAAACATATTTCGTCGGAGACTGCTCGATTCCAGTTTCGACGACTGTCGGGGATTTCGGTGTGCATCTTTTAACTTCGGGCTGTTTGGTCGATACCTAGGTGAGTCCCGAAGCGGCGGCAAAGGAGCCACCAGTGTGCAGGTTATTTTGAACCAGCTTCGGAAGGTTGGAAATGGTGGCGCATAGGTGGCGGATTCCGGATGCAAGACCGGTCATTCATGCAAGCGACGGTATTGTCGGTTGGGGAAAGGGTACCCTGACATATGCGGACTGTCTTGAGCGAGGATTGCTAATGCGCCATCGAAACCATTTGGAAAGCAACTGCTTCCGGGCTCGGTCCCGATCAAGGACATAGCGGATGGGTCTCAAAAGTCTTGGATGGCTGGCATTGTTCCTTGCCGTAATGGTGGTGGCGGAAGTTCGCCACATAGTCAGTGGGGACGCCCTGATACTGCTTATGGTTCTGGTACCGTCGGTAATACTGCATGAGGTATCTCATGGATTTGTCGCCTTAATGTTTGGAGATGACACTGCTAAAAGGGCGGGCAGGCTGACTTTAAATCCGTTTGCCCATATTGATCCGATTGGGTCGGTACTGCTTCCTGCTCTGCTTATTTTTGCCGGTCTGACTCCTATTGGCTATGCAAAGCCGGTTCCGGTCAATGTATCCAGGCTTCGCTCTCCACGGAATCAGTCGGTACTTGTATCATTGGCCGGACCAGCGGTGAATGTCACCCTGTCGTTGATTGCTGGAATCCTTTTGCATTTGAGGCTTAGCCAAATCTTGGCTCAGTCGAACCTATTGTCGTCCGCTCAGATTACGGTCGATCCATCATTGGTGGACCGGATTTTTTTCTACATGGGTGCGATCAACTTGTTGCTTGGTGTGTTCAATATGATCCCGATTCCGCCGCTGGACGGATCAGCAGTTATCGAGCGGATTCTTCCATCAGCGATGCTGCCGGGCTACTACCGCCTACGTATGTTGATGCTCCCTGTTGTTCTGGTGCTTTTCCTAGTTTTTCCCAATGCGATCGCGACCGTGTTCAATCCAATTATCAATCTTTGGCTCAGGATATTCGTACCCTAGTTCAAAACTCAGTTGACCCAGATTTGACCATTTGCAGGAGTTGCTGGGAAGCTGGCTTGATCTTGGGAGGATGCTTAATCGATCATGGCGATGGTGGCAGTGGCCGGTCTTTAAGTTGCAGAGCCCGGCCCCAGCTCACTTTCGGCCTTCTCCTGGCGGTGATCTGAGATGATTGTTTGCCTGCTTTGGTACTGTCTGCAGATCTAAATTAGAGATGTGATGTTTTGAGAGTGGGCGAACTGTCGCTAATGTAGGTCAGCATTTCTTTGGATCCAACGATGTCCAAGCCGCGATTAGGTACATCTCGTAGGAAATGTGGCGAAGCATACCTATGTTTCGATCTCATGTAGACAGATGCGCAATGCTGCGACGGAGTTCGTCCACATAGGCGGAGCAGCTCTACCTATGTGACCCGGTTAAAGCTTGCGCTTGCTTGAAGGTAAGATCCGGATAAGTCGGGCTGAAATCTGCGCGGAACACATAACCGATATCTCTTTTTAGGGGATAGATATACCTAAGTCCTTTTATAGCAATCCAAGTTCTGCTCATGACTTGAATCGGCACCCATCAGGCAGTTCAGGTTTACGCCTGGTTGAGCTTCAAAAGGGCCACCGAGGTTAATGCCCTCCATGTCCCAGGCCAAGCAGAGGGAGTTGCAGAAAATCCTTGTTTTGCTACCCAAACAGTTGCAACCATGGAACGCGAGAGTAGGTCGATATTCGTCTGAGTCACCTTTAAACACGGTGCAAACCCTGACGCAAATCAACACAGATTTGTCTCGCTTCTTGAGTTGGTCAGAGGGGCAGTAGGTTTGTGCACGCTTGTGCACTGTATCTCAATGAGGCTTGGACCAACCTTGGATCAGTGCCATTGGTTGCCGGACCTCTGGACTTTCGAGGTTATCGTTGAGACGAGAAATGACGGGGTATTGTGGGGATTCCCACATGGATCATGCACCGGCGACGCGAAGCTGAAAAGGTCTTTTGCGCCAACGCCTATATTGCATTTATTGAACACTACCTTCAAGGAGGTTATTGATGCCAGTGTCATCAATTTACGACTACGTTCCCCACCACCGCACTAAGGAGAAGTTGGAGCTAGGTACACCTCCCGTTAAGGTAAGTGACCAGTTGCCAAAGGGCAATGCCACCGCTCGGTTCAATGCATGGTTTGCCGTTAAGATCACTAACGGCATAGGGACCATGTGGTGCGCTTACGCTTTCGCGGCACTTGCCCTTGTGAGCCTCCCTTCTGCAATCAACTCCCATAATCCCGTTGTCCTCGTTTCCTGGATCTCACAGACTTTCCTGCAGTTGGTCCTATTGTCAGTGATTATCGTCGGACAGAACGTGCTTGCTGCGGCGGCGGACAAGAGGTCTGAAGCTACCTATAACGATGCCGTCGCGGTTCTCCAAGAGGTCATAAAACTTCAAGATCACCTTCTTGCCCAGGACAAGGTCCTGGAAAGGCTTGTGGATAAGGTCCAGGACGCTTGACCATATCGCCGGGCATTAATGAGATCACAGCAAGGCCCCTTTGGATGCGGGACTATTTATAGGATGGAGCGATCCGGTGGAACTCGGGTGCGCCACTACCTTTGCCGGTCCTAATCGACCCTATTGATATATCTCGCTTGTGATTGAGTAGATGGGCAATGTTGTCGGACCTGGAGAGGTAAATAGATCTCCCAGCGTTCCGGCGGCGCCGGCCAGGCTCCATGAGGCGCTCCATGTCTCCTTTACAGATACGGTTGCGGTCCCATTTGTTTCAAAGACATGAGCGATTGTTCCATTTGGCCATGGGAGGCCGCAGGAATCGTACGGTCCTGACCAGCCCTGGCCACTGTCCCAGCGGACCCACAACTCTCCCGTCGCATCGATTGTTGCCGTTCCGGCGGCGGTGTTGTCGTAGAAGGTTTTTGAAGTAGTGCATGATGCTGTGAGAAATGCTGGCAGACCGGTGAGGGCGAATCCCGGTGGAACCGAGAAGTGAGGAATTGGCAGCTGGTTTTGAATCACCTGGTTCCAATAGGTGGTCACTGCCTGTGCGGGATTCACTGTTCCGGTTGATGACGTCCCACCGGCGAGAAAGCTGCATACTGGATAGGTGCCGGAAAGGCTGTTCCAGGTTTGCACAGCGGAGAATTGGAGCTGATAGGCTTCGGCGTAACTCTGAATCGGTGCACTTGTCGTCATTGTTAGACACGGCTCGTTAGAAAAGTCAGGGTTGGCCACTACCACCTGTGGCGTATATACGTAATAGACCGGGGTCACCTGCTGTATCGCCCAGCCGTTGTAATAGATGATTTGAGTTGTGGACGACGAAGTGATGCTTCCGGGCGAGGCAAAAGTGTTGTATCCGGACGAGTTCACGGTGATTGTGCCACCCGATCCCGTGACTCCATTTTCCGCATATGCAGGAGGTGAGAGGTGCAACGGTACTGTGGCTGCAAGGAGCATCGCCGACGATGCCGTAAGCAGCTTTCTTGCGGAGGTTCTGGGCATCATGGTTCCCTAGTTGTTGAAAGCCGCCTTGGGCTGTTTTCTGCAATCTGGGGAAAGCTGAACCAGTCTTATTGATCAGGAGGTTCCATGTCAAGTGGAACTTGTTGTGACTCAGGCTCCAACTGCGTGGTAGCCGCCGTCCACATGAAGGATTTCGCCGGTGGTTGCGGGAAACCAATCTGACAGAAACGCGACTATCGCCTTGGCTACCGCCGAGGAATCAGTGACATTCCAGCCAAGGGGAGCCCGCTCATTCCAGACCGTGTCAAAGGCGGAAAACCCACTTACCGACTTCGCGGCTATTGTCCTCACCGGCCCCGCAGATATCAGGTTCACCCTGATGTTGTCTTTCCCTGCGTCACGGGCAAGGTAACGGGAGAGTGACTCAAGGGCAGCTTTGGCCACCCCCATCCAGTTATAGCCCGGCCAGGCCATGGTGGCATCGAAGTCAAGGCCCACTACAGAGGAGGTTTCAGCAAGCTTGAGAAGCGGCATGAGCCCGGCGACGAGAGCTTTGAGAGAGTAAGCGGAAACCTCAAGAGCCACCGCGACGTCATTCCAGGGTGCATTGAATATATCGCCTTCGATGCATGACGATGGGGCAAACCCGATCGCGTGAAGGATGCCGTCAAGCTTTCCCCACTCTTTTGCAATATGGGTTTTGACAGCTTCCATGTGTTCAGTGTTTGTGACGTCTAATTCAAGGACCACTGCCTCACTAGGGAGTTTTCTGGCAGTGCGTCGGGTAATGGAGAGACCGCGCCCAACTCCGGTTAGTATGATCTCCGCCCCTTCCTGCTGGGCGAGCTTGGCGGCTCCGAATGCGAGGGACTGGTCGTTCAATACCCCAGTAATTAGGATTTTTTTGTCCTTCAGTATGCCCATAGTTCCTCCACGATCTTTTAGCCTTGATTGACGATAGCTGCCACAAATATGGATCTGTCTCATAATAGACATTGAAGCCCACCTTGTTAACAATCTTTGGGCGTACCGATCCAGGAAAGGCCTGATTTGCAAATTGGAGTTGTGGGTGGAACCGGGGCAGCGGGTAGCTCGCTTGCCCTTCGCCTTGCGTCCCTTGGACATGATGTTTTTCTAGGGTCAAGAACGGTTGAAAGGGCCCGGGAGGTGTCCACCGGTCTCAGTTCAACAAGGGGTCTCCTTGGCACGATTGAGGGTGTTTCGAACTTTGATGCAGCCGGAGCGGAGCTTGTCTTTTTTTGTACACCCTGGGATGGCACTCAGAGCACTGCCGCCAGCCTGGCCAATGAGTTGGCTGGTAAAATTGTTGTGTCGCTGGTAAATGCTTTGATCAAAGTTGGAGCGGAAATGCAGCCTATCTTTCTGGCCAGAGGATCCGTGGCCCAGTCGATACAGGCTGTATTGCCAAACAGCTTTGTGGTCTCGGCACTTCATCATGTTCCTGCAAGAGAGCTTGGAGAGTTTCGACGTCCGGTAGAGTCAGACGTGTTGGTCTGTTCAGATCATGAAGATGCAAGGACGAAAGTAATGGAGTTGCTGGACACTGTGCCCGGGCTGGTCTCCCTCGATGGTGGATCTCTGGCTAACTCTGGAGCGGTTGAGGCGATGACGGCCGTGCTTATCAACCTCAATATAAAGTACAAAGCCCGGACGGCTTTGCGGATCACCGGTTTGAAGAGAAACTAAGGTAGAAAGATGCGTTTGTACGATACTGCCCGGCAAGATGTTGTCGACTTCTCACCTGGTCCGAACGTCTCGATCTACACTTGCGGCATCACACCCTACGATGCGGCACACATGGGTCATGCCGCAGTCTATCTCACCTTTGATGTCCTTCAGAGGAGGCTTAGGGATCTGGGGCATACGACTACTTGTGTCAGGAATATTACTGACGTGGACGATTCAATTCTGGCAAAGGCCAGGCAGCTTGGTGTCCACTATTTGGATCTTGCCGCCTCTGAATTGACCCGCTTTGACCGCGATATGGGTTTACTGGGTCTGCTTCGTGCGCATTCGGAGCCAAGGGCAACCTCGGCGATACCTGAGATCCTGGGTTTAATCGACAAACTCCTAGAATCGGGCCACGCCTATCAAAGCGGCGGTTCGGTATATTTCGACGTTTCAACTTTTGCCAAATTTGGGCAGGTGTCGCATTTGGATAGAGATACCATGTTGCTTCTGGCACGGGATCGTGGCGGGAATCCCGGCGATCCGAATAAGCGGGACCCTCTTGACTTTGTGCTCTGGCAGCCGTCTGCTGAGGATGAGCCATCCTGGGATTCGCTATGGGGACCAGGCAGACCTGGCTGGCACATCGAATGCTCGGCGCTCTCAATGAGAGAGCTGGGATCTACCATCGATCTTCACGGTGGTGGCGGCGATTTGATCTTCCCTCACCACGAATGCGAGGCCGCCCAATCGGAATCTGTGACAGGTCGACCGTTTGTGAAACACTGGTTCCACGTCGCGATGGTATACCTAGATGGCGAGAAGATGTCGAAGTCTCTCGGAAACCTCGTTTTTGTCGAGCACTTGCTTGCAGATCACGACGCCCGGTCAGTCCGATTGTCGATTCTCAACAACCACTACCGGACTGCCTGGGAGTGGAACGACAAGATGATTGAGGCTTCCGACCGGAGATTGAAGAGTTGGCTTACGGCCGGACCCGGCGACGCAGTAGTGGATGATGTGCGGGCCGCACTGGATGACGATTTGAACATTCCCGGTGCAATTGCTGTTATTGACGATGCGGCCTCCAGAAATCACGGGATTTCGGAGGCAGCTGCATTGCTCGGTGTGACTATCTAGCCTTTAGAAGGCTTGTCGGATTAGAAAGGCGCTTTAGATGGAGATTTCGGTAGTCTTGGCGGACGGTGCCGTGCGCAAGGTGCCCTCTGGCAGCACCGTTTCTCAGCTGGCGGAGAGTATTGGAAGGAGACTGGCTGAGGACGCTGTCGCCGCAAGGGTAAATGGGGTTCTTCGCGATTTGGACGTAGTCCTTTCCGAAGCCGATCATGTAGAGATTGTCATCCGAAACAGTGACCAGGGACGGGAGATTCTTCGTCACTCCACTTCGCACGTTCTCGCCCAGGCGGTCACTGACCTTTGGCCCGGCACTCACTTTGCCATAGGGCCTCCCATCGCCGACGGTTTTTACTACGACTTCGAGCTTCCGGATGGACGCCACTTTACCGACGAGGATCTGGTCAAGATCGAAACCCGCATGAGGGAGATCGTAAAGGAGGGCCAGACCTTTTCGCGGTCTGAGCACTCGATCTCTGAAGGTCTGGAAATATTCGCCTCACAGCCCTACAAGCTTGAGATCATCGAGACGGTCGCCGGTAAGCAGGTTGAGTCTTTGGACAACGATGAGCTGAATGAAGGCGTGGAGGAGGGTTCTATATCGCTATATCGCAACTCGTCGGGTTTTGTGGATCTCTGTAGGGGACCTCACGTTCCTTCCACAAACAAGCTTGGTTCATTCAAGCTGATGCGTGTGGCTGGTGCCTATTGGCGGGGAAACGAGAAAAGGCCTCAGCTGCAGCGCATATATGGCACGGCCTGGGAATCGGACAAGGCTCTAAAGGAGCACCTGGTGCGGTTGGAAGAGGCCGAGAAGAGAGACCATAGAAAAATTGGTCTGGAGCTGGATTTGTTTCACTTTCCACCAGAGATTGGCGGCGGATTGCCGGTATTTCATCCTAAGGGCGGTCTGATCCGTCAAATTATGGAGGACTACTCGAAAAGGGAGCACCGAAAGGCGGGGTATGAGATGGTGTGGACTCCGCACATCACGAAGTCGACCCTGTTTGAGATCTCAGGCCACCTCGGCTGGTACAAGGAGAGCATGTACCCTCCAATGGAAATGGAAGGTGCCACCTACTATCCAAAGCCAATGAACTGTCCGATGCACATCCTTATCTACAAATCTAGAAGTCGGTCGTACAAGGAACTTCCTCTGCGGCTGTTCGAGTTTGGTACTGTGTACCGGTTTGAGAGGTCTGGAGTTCTGCATGGATTAGCCCGTGTGCGTGGTCTGACGCAGGATGACTCCCACATTTTCTGCGCCCCAGACCAGCTGGCATCTGAGCTCGCCAGCCTATTGAGGTTCGTCATCGCGATTCTCCGGGCGTTTGGACTATCAGACTTCGAAGCTGAGCTGTCGACAAGGCCGGAGAAATCGGTGGGGGAGGACTTCGAATGGGAGCAAGCTACTACCGCCCTGGCGCACGCGCTAAAGGTGTCGGGCATTAACTACACCGTTGCGGAGGGCGAGGGCGCCTTTTATGCTCCAAAGATTGACGTGCATCTCAAGGATGCAATTGGCCGACGCTGGCAGGTGTCCACTCTTCAGGTGGATTTGCAGATGCCACAGCGTTTTGACATGGAATTTGTTGATGCGGACAACACCAGGAAGCGGCCTTATATGATTCACCGGGCATTGTTTGGATCGGTCGAGCGATTTTTCGCCATACTTATCGAGCACTATGCTGGAGCGCTTCCGGTCTGGCTATCGCCGGTTCAGGTCAGCGTCCTCCCAGTGCGCGACGATCACCGAGACTACGCTAACGAGGTGGTAAAAGAGCTTCAGAAGCTTGACGTGAGAGTCGATATGTTGCCTGCGGACGAGCCTCTTGGAAGCAGGATCAGGAAGGCAAAGATAGAAAAGGTTCCGTACGTGCTTGTGGTCGGCGACACAGATGTGGCCGCGAAAACGGTTGGAGTCAACTCAAGGGGATTGCAGAATCCGGAGAGGGATGTCCTTCTTGTGGATTTTCTGGCGCGCATCAAGCCGGAACTAGCGGGCGAAGCCCTCGGTGATACCTTTGATTGAGAACCTCTGGGCCGGTTGGAGGATGAAGTTTCTCCAGAACGAGGGTGAGCCGGATCATTTGAGGGCACCTTCAAGCTGTGTACTTTGCGACCTCGGAAAGGGAGGCGGAGAAGGATTTGACATTGAACATTATGTCCTCCTTCGCGCCAGCCAGTGTTACGTTGTCCTAAACGCCTTTCCTTACGCAGCAGGCCACCTGATGATCGTGCCATACGCGCATGAAGGGGATCTCCTAAATCTTGGGAACACGGAGCTCGCTGAGTCGCTTGAACTCACTAGAGTCGCGATCGGGGTTCTAAAGGAGATCTACAATCCTGAGGGTTTCAACTTCGGCGCCAATCTGGGACGCGCCGGAGGTGCGGCCTTTGGGGATCATGTTCACTTTCACGTTGTCCCCAGATGGCTGGGTGACACGAACTTCATGACCACCCTTGCGCACACCAGGGTGATTCCGGAAGCTCTGCCGGACACATACAAGCGTATGAAGGCTTACTTTAAGGCTATCTAACCTGGTCATTTCATTGAACATGGGATTTCAGGTCCAATTTAGGCTAGACTTTCAAATGTTCGTGATATGAGGAGTAATTCACCGTGTTCGACGGTCATTTGAGAGCCGGAGTGGACAAGAGGACTGGTCCCATTGGGGCAGCGCTTGCAAAGACACCCCTAAGTGCCGATTCTCTGACTGTCGCTGGGATCGTCATATCGATGGCCGCAGGTGTAGTCGTTGCGACTGGCAGGCTGTGGTTTGGTTTCATTCTTGTGGTTGCGGGTGCCATACCCGATTTGTTGGATGGACCGCTAGCCAAAATGAAAGGTACCACCTCCAAGAGAGGGGCGTTTTTCGACTCCTTTTCCGACCGGGTTTCCGATCTTTTTCTCTTCGGGGGACTGGTGTGGTATTTCATTCATTCGAACAGGCCAGATCTGGCCACGCTGCCTTTTGCAATATATGGCGCGGCATCTCTGATCTCTTATCAAAGGGCAAAGGCGGAGTCGCTTGGTTTCAACGCCAAAGGTGGAATAATGGAGCGGGGCGAGCGCATATTTGCTCTCGCGGCCGGACTCCTTTTTTCGCCGATATTGATTGCGATTCTGTGGATTACTTTGGTATTAAGTCTGATAACTGTAGTTCAGCGTTTCGTCAAGATATGGATTCAAGCGTCGGCTTCGGTTTCGAGGAACCCGCGCCGTTACAGGAGGGATCACGAGCCGTCGGCAAAGCGTCCATTTCAGCGTTCCGAATTCTTCAGATCGGGTTCCCGACGTTCGACGCATCCTCGTCGGCGAATCGGGACCACGTCCGGTCCGTCATCGTTTTCCCGTTGGTTGGAGCATATGGGTGCGCGCAGTCTTGAGGATCCCAAGAGCTAGTAGGTCGGACCAGTTGTTTGCCGGTATTCGACTCATTCAACCTCATTCACCCGGAATCTTAAGATTCTCGGAATTTTTTTCAGGGATAGATCCGGAGGATTGCTATGCGACGTTATTTCGATGGTCATTGCCGCAATATCAGCTAGCGTCTATTTCAGAATTGGCCTAGGTGGTTGGGTGGCGATGATGCATCCTTCGAGAGGCCCATACAGGTGAGGTGAATCGTGGCTTTATTTACCCTGGTAGGCCCCCGTCTTTTCTCCGATAGTGAGGGACCAACTATTCATATGCCAACCCGAATGGATCACTTTTTCGATAAGGGGTCCGAGAATTGCATGTCCACTTATAAAAGAGGTCCCCTGCAAACTACGCGGGGCTATTTTTGCCTTGTCCGGTTTTGACAGAGTCGGATTAGAAAGTGCAAGACCTAAATACCAGCAATTTCGGGTTTCATCTCTCCTTCTTGCCCAGGTTCTGTCCGTCAAAGCTTCCAAGCCACCCCAAGAGTCCTTTATGGGCCAGCCATG
>JAJYDM010000052.1 GCA_021777475.1 Actinomycetes bacterium
CGAACCAAACATGACACGATCCTGCAGGATGGTGTCCGCGTACTGAACAAGCTGCTCTGGAAAGTATTTCGGCGCCCACCCACTCAGATCTATGTAAACGTTGCTCTTATGTCTTGCCATCGCCAGACTCTCCTCTTGCCAAGGCCAGGACGGATGAGCAGCAATAATCTTCAGCTGTGGGAAATCGGCCGCGACGTCGTCAATGTAAGGTATGGGGCGGGCGTATTTCAATTTGAACCCCATTCCTCCCGGAGTCCCGGCTCCAGAACCCATCATTCCACCATGCAACAAAACCACGAGACCGTTGTCACTTGCCGTCTGCCACAATGGATAAAACCTGGGATCATTTGGATAAAAGCCTTGACGGCCTGGATTCAGTTCCCCCAGTCCTCTCAGTCCAAGTTCCTCGGCGCACCGCTTAGCTTCATCTACCGCAATCCTGCCTTGCCACGGATCAACTGCTCCAAATCCGATAAAGACGTCCGGATTGCGTTTGACCGCATTGGCGATGTGATCGTTTGGTACCGGGGTAATCCCCGATGAACTCACGTCAGTCGAATTCATGAGAACCGCCATCATCTCCTTCTCTCGGTAACGATCGGCAAGCTCATCCAATGAGACAGCTTCGGTCTTTTTCCCGAAGTACCTCGCCATCTGGCCACTGCGTTCACCTTTGGCCTTGATTGCCTCCTCATCATGTGGATGCACGTGGATGTCAATCGCCCTGATCACAGGAAATCCCCCCTGGTAGAAAGTGGCCGCATAGCAATTCCGAAAATCTCTCCCCCAAAACTATCACCTCGACACGCCCGCAAAACCGCTGATCCGTGAATGGGCGGGAATGAGTGTGTCTACGACAGATGTTAAGCCGGGTTCGGAACTTTGTGGCCGCTGTGCACACACATGATAGAACTGTCGGACAATTGTCAATCCTATCGATGATCCGAATTTGACGCGGAAATACTATCTGACGTCGATTTTTTCTTTGACCCGATTTGCCCATGGGCCTGGATCACCACTCGTTGGGGTATCGAAGTGACATCGCAACGCAACCTTGAAGTAGAATGGGGCTCTCCTAAACCAATCGCCACTCTCACCAACTGACTCACAAACGGACTTGGCTGGTACACCAGTGAGTCGTTTATAGGTAGTAGATGAACTCGCCCACCAGAAGCCACCCCCGTAAAACAGGCTGCAACGTCAGCGCCATGTTGGTTGCTCCTTAACAGTGTCAAGATTACGGTTCACCCCGGAAAATCAATGCCCAAATGAATTAAGTCCACGGCTGAAATTGAGCAGCAGCAATGGAAACCTGCCGTATACTCTTACCGCACACTGCGCGGAAGCTCCCTCAAAACAAAACAGACTCCTGCCCAACCTTCAACCAAAACGAGCTGGCCACCTTGCGAGTTGAAAATGTGACAACCGACAAGTCTTGGATTTGACCACCACTGACCTTAGGTGCCGCACCTGAACCCGCCTATTCCTTCACAGCAACGAGTTCCCCTTTGCCAACCGCGACAACGGTAGATGAAAAACAACCATCTGCCCTGATCTGATCGTAGAGGTTGGCTATCTCAAGGGGATGGGAAAGGCTGTTGTCAACTACTATGACTCCGCCGGAACGCAACACCCGCTTCGGCTGGGGCCACCATCCCACATAGTCAGATCGCTCTGCATCAAGAAAAAGGAAATCAATCGATTCGTCCGGGAGGCCACTCAGCAGCGCACCCCCATCGACGCATTTCAGGTCGACCGACTCAATCAAGCCGGCCTTTGCCAGGTTGGCTTTGCCTTGGTCCAACCACTGCTGGTCATAATCAACGCTTGTGACCCTGCCCCCATTGAGGTGTACCGCATCAGCGATCCAGATCGTTGAATACCCGTTCGAAGTACCAATTTCAACAACACTCCTGGACCTTAGAGCCCTAAGAAATATCCAAAGAAACTCTCCGACAGAAGGATCTATGTTTCTTCGACGAAGCGACCAGTCAGGTTCTGCCCCGTCAAACGCTCTTCCCTCTGCATACAACTCGTCAATATAGTCACGCAATTTCTGATTCAACAAAACACCTCACACTCTCAATTCGGCCACTCTTGCTCAAATTCAATCTTGCTCTGGAAAGGCATCGTGACTTTAGAACAATCAGACGAAGCCACCGTGGCAAGACCCGCCATGATGGAGTACCCTACGGTTCAAGCTTTGGCAACCCGTATATCGCTGCCAAGACTCGCTGTGGCGTAAGAGGAAGCTCGCAAATTCTTGCTCCGAATGGCCGCAAAGCATCCTCGACCGCATTGGCCACCGATGCGGGAAGCGGTATGGTGCCCCCCTCGCCAGAACCCTTTACCCCGAGCGGGTTCAATGGGCTGGGCGATATGACATGGAAGAGCTCTGGGGTGGGAACCTCCATCGCCGTCGGCAAAGCGTAGTCGAGATAGCTGACTGCCAGCGGCTGACCATCGCGTGAATACTTGGCCTCCTCGTAAATGGCATTACCGATACCATGCGCGTGACCACCAAGGATCTGACCTTCAACTAAGAGAGGGTTGAGCACATTCCCGCAATCGTGACCCAGGATACTTCGAATGATCTCTATTTTGCCCGTTTCAACGTCTACACTTACGATAGTCGCACTGATTCCGCTGGAGTAAACCGCCTGAGTTGGCTTGAAATATGATGTCCTCTCTAGGGCTACCGGCAAATCCCTTGGTACCGACATTCCATGCCTTCCCACGTTGGCAATGCTCGCAATCTCGGCCAGAGTCACCCGTTTCTCGGGACTCCCGAACACCTCGACTGCATCTCCGCGCAGATCGAGCCCTCCGACATCGGTCTTCAACAGACTCGCAGCAACTGACAAGATGTCTGACCGCAACTCACCACCGGCCTCCCATACCGCGGGGCCCACTGTCGCAGTGATCCGAGATGCAAATGTTCCCTGGCCATAAGGAATGAAGGAAGTATCACCGTGACGCACTTCGACCAGCCCAATGTCACAACCAAGTGCATCAGCCGCAACCTGCGCATACACGGTTTCATAACCCTGGCCCTGCGGCGATGCGGCAAGCGACACTAGCACTCGACCCGTGTTGGTCAGGCGAACCCGTGCACCTTCATATGGCCCAATCCCTGTTCCCTCTACAAACATTGCCAAACCAAGACCGAGGAATTTGCCACTCTTCCGGGCTGCCTCTTGTTCTCCCCTGAATTCCTTCAGGTCGATCCGGCTCAGTACGCCATCCAGAAGTTCTGGATAGTTGCCACTGTCGTAAGTCAAAGGACTTCCATCGCGAAATGTCAGTCCCACGGCATATGGGAACTGGTCCGGCTGTATGAGGTTTCGCCTTCTCACTTCCGATGGCTCGATACCCAAGTGCTCGGCAATCCGGTCCATCATCCGCTCCATGGCCACCACAGCCTGCGGTCGTCCAGCACCCCGCAATGAACTTGTAGGAACGATGTTTGTGTAGCACGCGATCAATTCGCTATGTATGTTGGGAATCACATAAGGCCCCGGAAGCGTGGACATGGTGATGGTAGGCACCTGTAATCCAACACAGTATGCCCCCTGGTCATGTTCGAAGACGTCTTTGAGAACCAGCAAATGCCCTTCCTCGTCAAAACCCACCTCGACACGGTGCGTCTGAGACCTTTCCATAGTTGCGCTGACAAAGTTTTCCCATCGGTCTTCGATCCACTTGACCGCGTGCTTTATCTCCTTAGCGATCCAAGGTATTAGAACCTCTTCCCCATAGAACTGGGCCTTAGGGCCAAAACCGCCGCCAATGTCGGCAGGAGCTATGAGCCGTATCTCATCCTCACCAACTTCATAAATCGTGGCCAACATCTGCCGCACATAGTGTGGCGCCTGGGTGTTGTCCCAGACAATCAGCTGGCGGGTGACCTCATCGAAGCGGGCAGCAACAGCACGGCCTTCGATTGAGTGACCGCCTCCGCGGGTTACCTCAAAGGTTTCACTTATGACATGAGGAGCCGTTTTCAGCGCTGTTTCCGGATCACCGGCCTGTTGGATGATGTGCACTGCAACATTCGTCTCAGAACCAACGTGAACATGTGGCGCTCCCTCTTTGAGTGCCTCGGCAGTTGATCCAACTGAACCCAGGGGTTCATAGTCAACCTCAATGAGTTCCAGCGCGTCCTCCGCAATGTAGCGGTTTTCCGCCACAACGACGGCAATCGGTTCGCCAATATACCTGACGTACTCCATTGCTATTGGCAATCTGACCTGGTAGTTCAGCTTTGGATGCACCACCTTGGGAGGAAGGTCCTTCATAATTGGCCCAAGCTCATTGGCCGTGAAAATGGCGATGACACCATTGAGGCTTCTTGCGGCATCGGTGTTGACCGCAAGGATCCTGGCATGGGCATAGTTGCTACGCAGAATGGCGGCCTCGTAGAAGTCACCAAATGGTAGATCATCGAGAAAGCGGCCACCGCCAGTAAGAAGTCTTTCGTCCTCACGCCGGGTCATGGCGACTCCAACATTCCTGGTCTTGTCCATCACCCCGATATCACTTGTCCTGGTCACTGTTTCTCCTCATCTCCACTTTTCGAGTTCGATAGGCTCAACAATGCCGACACCATTCCGGTGTACCCGGTACAGCGGCAGATATTCCCACTTAGTGACTCTCTTGCCTCTGCCTCTGTTTCAATTGGGCCCTCACGAAGACGCGCAACCAGGGACAACAGAATACCGCTTGTGCAATAACCGCATTGGAGAGCATGATGGGCACGGAATGCCTCCTGCAACGGCGTCATTGCTCCATCTCTTGCCAATCCCTCGACAGTCTCCAGCGACGCACCGTCAGCCTGCACCGCCAGGAGCAGGCATGACCGGACAGCCTTGTCATCCATGATGATGGTGCAGGCGCCGCAACTGCCATGTTCGCAGCCCAGGTGAGTTCCTACAAGCCCCACCTCTTTCCGCAGAAAGTCGGCCAAGGTCAAGCGTTGTTCGACAAAGTAACTGTTCTTAGAGCCGTTGATCGTCAGAGTGATCCAGATTTTCGATTCGATTGGATCAACATCGATTGCTTCAGACATGTATGTCTCTCCTTTGGTCGATCAGCCTGGCTAACCCACGACGAATAATGACCCCCGTTACCTTTTTGCGGTACTCGGCCGAAGTATGGATATCTTCCGTTGGTTCCAGCGACTCCATAACTAGCTGCTGGACACCTACCAGTACTTCCTCGGACAAGTCAGTCCCTGAGACGAACTGCTCGGCTTCCGTTAATCGAAGCGGGGTCGGAGCCACGCCGGAACAAACAATCCGGCAATCTTGGATCCTTCCATCGGAGTCCCAAGTTCCCACTACCGCCGCTCCCACAAGTGCAAAGTCCCCCTTACGCCTGGTTATCTCGTCAAACACGCCAACAGTGCCTGTTCTCATAGCCGGAATATCCACCGATACCAGGAGTTCGCTTGCATCGAGGTCGCTGGTCAGGTGAAATCTGAAAAACTCCTCGGCCCGGACAGATCTCTGAGAGCTCTGTGATCTGACATTCATGCGGGCATCGAGGGCCACCATAATCGACGGAAGTTCAGCCGCAGAATCAGCGTGGGCCAGACTTCCGCACACTGTACCCCTATTTCTTATCTGCACATGGGCAATGTTGGCCAAACCCTCGTGCAGAATCGGAAAGGCCAGCTCCACTTCAGGAGATGTCTCAAGCTCGCGATGACGAACGAGCGCCAAAACATTAAGACCGGAATCATCGAGAAAGTAGTTCCTGAGCTCAGAAACCCTGTTGATGTCGATGAGGTGGGCAGGTGCAAGCAGACGAAAGTTAAGCATCGGCATGAGGCTCTGCCCTCCGGCCAGAATCTTGGCTTCATCTCCGTACTGAGCAAGCAGGGCCAGAACCTCATCCAGATCAGTCGGAGCATGATAGGTAAATCGGGACGGCTTCATCTTGCCTCCTTTTCCGGTCCTGAATTGGAATACCGGTCATACGCGATGCAGCAAGCGGCCTGACCTGAGACAGCCGCCTCGTCAACTTCCAGGCCGCGGAGATGCTGGACTACTGCTCCACGAACAAAGGGGCTCTCAATCAAGGCAAAATGCCTTAGCCCCTTTGCCATTACAAACCTCCCACCGGCAATCTCAGACCCCAGTCGTTGACCCATGTTTGGCGGAGTGGCGTCGTCATCCTCACCTGTAACCACGAGCGTCGGTGCCGTAATGTTGGGCAAAAGGGCGGTGTTGTCAAATGCACCCAGAGCGAAACAGGCCTTGGCATGCACTTCTGGACTGGTCTGAAGAAAGATGTCGACTACATGGGAGACAGCCCTGGGATTAACTCTTCTGAACCTCTGGCCAAACCACCTGTCCACCTGAAAGGGTATCTGCATCAAGCGTGGGCGCGACAGCGCAGTCCTAGCCCGAACCGCCCATGCCTGGGGCGCATCAGACCCATACCATGCGGTGGTATCGCACAAGGCCAATCGGTCCACATAATCAGGAAAGGTTGCGGCAAAACTTATTGCTACGCATCCCCCCATGGAGAGTCCAAGTATGTGAACTCTCTTGAGATCAAGTTCATCAAGCACCAGGCGAACGTCGTTGGCCATGTCTTCGACAGAGAAGACCTCCCCGTGGTAGCTGCTCTCGCCATGACCCCGCAGGTCGATGGCAACCACTTCAAATGTGTCGATAAAGTCACCAAGCAACGGAGTCCACATTTCTGCCGCCAGCGCCAGTGAGTGCAGCAGTACCAACGGCTGGCCACTCCCGGCGCGGAGATAGGAAATTCGACCTCCACGAACATCCACGAAGCCTCTAGTAACCTGATAGCTCTCGTCTGTCATTGACCCCTGCCCCCCGACAAATTTAGGAGAGCCGCATTGTTGCAGCAGATATCTTCTTGTTCAGCATGGGTCAAGTCAGATGCAAGAACCCGACCCACGGGATCGGGGTCGCCGATTGGAAATGGTGCATCACTACCAAGCAGGATCTTTGCAGTCCCCACCCTTTTGACCAGCAGCTCGAGACTGATCGGATCGAGTGACACCGTGTCGTAAAAGAACTTTCGAATTTCATCGACGAAAAGTCTTCCTCCAAAGCTTTCGGGGGCCAGGCCGGCGCGATTCAATCCGTCCATACGGAAACACTGGAAAGGAAGCATTCCGCCGCCATGCACGAGAATTATATTTATGTCCGGAAATCTCGAGAAGAAGCCGCTCAACATCATGTCCATGGCGATCGAGGTAGTGTCGATCAATCGCCCGGTGATATTCTGAAGCAGCTTCGGGGTGATCTGACATGAAGGTCCATTTGTCGGCGGATGCAGCATAACCGGTATCTTCATCTTTTCGACTGCTGACCAAAATGGCCACATCGATTGAGCAGCTAAGGACTCACATTCCGGGGGATGAGTGTTGAGCATCAGGCCCGCCAGATTTCCTCCCTCCACCATGGCGACGACTTCAGCAGCTGCTCGCTCCGGATCGCTCAAATGCACGGTGACAAGAGGCCGCAACCTCCCACCTGAACTTCTGGCGGCATCGGTGATCGCCGAGCTAATGAGCTCGTACCACGTTAGTGCCTGGGATTCATCAAAAATGGTCCATGTGAAAAGGTCCATCCAGGCGGAGATCCACTGCTTGGCGATACCGCGGGCATCCATCCATTCGAGTCTCTTCGATGCCAAGGCCATTCCTGGATGTATGGGTCCCAGTCTGTCGTTCCCTCGTATGAGAAAAGTGGCACCTTCTGGAGATCTCTCGACAGTCACTCCCAGGGTTTCCCGCCGATCATTTACTTCCACCAACAACTGCTGAGGAACCAAGTGCCCATGGACGTCTATGGCACGCCCGAAAATACCATCAACCGACGTATTAGTCATTATTCCTCCTCGTTGACTGACGGATCCGTCGGAACCAAGCCGGATTGCTCGATTGCGCGATATCCCATTTGAATCAAAGATCGTGTCGCAGCTACCGCAGTCAAGGTGTCGCCTTCGTCGTAGGCAAGCAACAATCGGCGGTGATCCTCCAGTGACCGTTGCAGTCGACCCGGCAGGGAAAGGCTTAGGTGACGGAACTGAAGAGTTCTGAGTCCAAACAAGGCGAGAATTTTCTGAAGTTCTTCGTTCCCCGCAATTCGCGCCTCGACCAGACGAAATCCAACATTGTGCCAGAAATACTCGTCCACCTTGTTTTCTGCAACGTCCTGCTCCAGCGCCTCATACCACTTCCACAACTCCCTGACACCATCCTTCGGGGAGCGCTCTATGATCAACTCGCTAACCAACGAATTCAAACTTGCCCGCAGGTCATAGACGTCTTTGATCTGTTTCAAGGTGAGCTGGGCTATATATGGCCGTCTCCTCGGTGGAATTACCACGGTCCCCTGCCGTTCGAGCTCCGCAAGGGCCTCCCGGACAGGCGTCCTGCTGGTACCAAAGCGTCGTGCCAGATCGACCGAGTTCAGAATATCTCCAGGTCGTAAACGCCCTTCAACAATTGCAATGGCTATCTCATCGAAAATCTCCTGAGCTAACGGAGCACGGTCGCCAGCATCCCGAATGCTCAAGAGCAGTAGGGCCCTCCGGTTGTAATCCACAATTGAAGGCTCCAGCCTGACCCTCAACAACGCTGTTGGATCTTGGCTTGAAAAATCGGAATCTAGCGGAAGAGGATGAGGCGACTCCGTCGTCGCACTAAATCCCAAATTGTCGACGCCTTCGAAAAACTCAATCATCTCAAAGCCCTCCTGATAAGGACTACTCTGTCAAGGACTTCACGACACCCAGTTTTGAAAATCACAAAGTCTGGTCGGAACCTGGATTTCAGCGGCATCTTTATGGAGAAGAAATCCCGACGACTCATCCGCGCAGCCCTGGCCATTTCTCCGCAACTCTGTCAAGGACCTCTGCGCTTGACTCCGCAACGGTAGGAAAGTCAGCAAGGTGTTCGAAGGGTCTGCAGGCATCGATCAGGGCGCGAGTGTTGTATGCGGGCTGGCCCGGCAATCCCAATGGATCAACACGACTGCCCCATGTGTAGCGCATTATCTCAATGTCGCGATCGGGATCACATCTCGTGGACATTGCCCACATGACCTGGTCAAGATCCCTCGGATTTATATCCTGGTCGACCACGATCACGAAACGGTTCATATAGGCAGTGACCGGGTGCTGCGCAGCAAGATAACCCGCCTGACGGCTATGGCCCGCATATCTCTGTTCGATCGCTACGGCCACGATGGATCGGCCGCCTCCGACCTCATGACACCAGACTCCTCTTACACCGGCGAGACCGACGCCGATCAGCGCATCGGTAGCCATCGCCGACTTCATGACCGAGCGCATATAGGAGTAGTCGTGCGGCGGCTTGCCTGGAGGTGCCCCCAGGTTGATCGGATCGCTTCTGTGAAACAACCCTGTAACTTCAGCCGTCAGTACCGGTGCAACGTCACCCGAGTAGTACCCGGTCCACTCGCCAAACGGGCCTTCGGGCCGCGTACGATCTGGATAGAGCCAACCTTCGAATGCGAGTTCGCTCTCCGCCGGAATTGGCAAACCTGTTTCAGGTCCCCGCACGTATTGGACCCGCTGGCCCATGATGGCGCCCGCATAGTCCATTTCGGATACTCCGGCAGGGACTTCGGTGCCAGCAACAACCAAAAATACGGGATGCTGCCCCAGCGTTGCTGTGACGGGCGCTCGGCCTTCTTTTTCAAACCACTTTCTAATATGCTGAAATCCGTGTTTCCCCGACTCGACGTTGATGCTGACCGAAGCGCCATCGTCCTGAACCTGCATGCGGTATGCCCCTAGATTGAACACCCCGGTGTCAGGATCAGATGTTATAACTGCGCACCCGGTTCCGATATATGGTCCTCCATCCAACTCATGCCAGATTGGACTTGGAAAATCCAGGAAGTTTACATGGTCTTTTTGGATCACGTTTTCAAAAATCGGACCCTCCGAGACTTCTATCGCGGCAAAGTCCGGCGAAGCCTCCAACCATTGCTGGGGCTTGCCACGCAGGGCCTCGACCAGCTCCAGATCGTCGAGATCCAACCCGAGGTTCAAGGTCATGCCCATTAGCCGGGGATTCGATACACTCCCGGTCAAAACACGATATCCAGGGCGGTAGCCAATGATCTGATCGAAGATCAAAGCCTTCGTATTCTTGCGCTTGTAATTCAGCTGGCTTGCGGCCCCAATCTCCAGTGCGGAATCAGCCCCGCTAATCAGTTCCACCTGCCCCGCACCGTCGGCCATCCTAAGCCACTCGCGCAAATCAAATTTCGACATTCACCACGACCTTCACGCTCCACACTCGAAAAACTGATATCTTCGGGCTCCTGCCCCTCAAGGCTGAATGGGACTCACCTCTGCACCACACGTTTCAAATACTCCTCAACATCCTCGACCTGCATCAGATCTCCATACTTCTGGTTCATATCGAACAGACTCATCCAGTGCGATGATTCGAATCGATCAAAACAACACTCGCCAACTATGCCTACTGCAAACCCCGCAGTACAGGCATCGACTACCGTCGACCTGACACATCCACTGGTAGCCTCTCCGCAAACCAGCACCGTATCGCGATTGAGGGACCGCAAAATAATCTCCAGAGATGTCCCTTGAAATGCACTGGGAGTTGACTTCTCAATGATGGTATCCTCTGGCCTTGGAGCTATCTCTTCCACAATGTCGTAGGCGGCGGGTCCGTCAGTTCGTGGACTGAGAGCCTTTGCACCTTTTCGATTCCATGGAGTCGGTTTCCGCCCAAAAGACGTCGTGTAAAAGACCGGCACCTCGGCCTCACGGGCAATAGCGAGCAGAGTCACCGTTCGGTCGATTGCCTCCCAACCTCTAAGACCACACGCGGACGGCCATTCCTTCACCGCCTTCAAAATGTCCATCCGCGGGTAGCCCAAAGCTGCGTAATAATCATCCACGATCAGCAATGCGGGTCGATCTGCCAAACCGAAGGGCCTTCTCTTAGCCCACGAAGTTGCTGCAATCACAGCCTCATCAGTTGCCGTGAGAAATGCCTTCCAGCCTTCTTCCATCAGTCACACCCTTTATATTGCTGAAATCGCGATAGACGACCGTGAATTTACTCAACTTCACAGCTATCCAACAGCATTCACTGCATTCTGAGCGAACGAGTTGTCAATGTACTGAGTGACATCCGCAGGAGCAGTCTTCTTTGCCTTCAGAGCAGCGCGATTGAACGCGGCCTGAATCAGTGAAGTCTGCACCGTTGGAGTCTTAGTCCAGACATTCAAGAAGAAGTTGTAGGCATACTTCGCCAGAGTTGCATCGGTAATGCCACTATCGGCCTGGATAGCAGCGATCGTTGCAGTTGGGTTGCTTCGCAGAAAAGCAAGAATGGCTGTCTCAGCATTTGCCCATCGCTGAAGGACCTCCGGATGTGCCTTGGCATACGCCGCGGTCACCGTGTAGCTGCCGACCGCAAACGGGAGATTGGAAAGATCAGCAATCTTTACATATCCCTTGGCTCCAGTAGAAGTTCCCTGAGGCGGTTGGGTAAGCAGCGCATTAGCTGAGCCACTCTCCAGTGCGGAAACCATTCCGGGAATCGATCCCGTGTACACCCTTTGCACTGAGCTCTCGGGAATGTTGTTCTTCTGGAGTAGCGCAGTCAGGCCGAAGTCGCTTTCTGAGTCAGGGGCTGACAATGCGACTTTCTTACCCACCAGGTCACTAACAGATTTGATGCTGGCATCGCCCCACATCTCGAGGTTGTAGCTGCCTTCAGACAGTCCAATGAACTTTAGCGGTATGCCTTTCATAATTGCGGCCGCAGTGTCATCTGCCACTCCAACTCCTATCTGCACGCTGCCACCGACAAGAGCTGGCACTAGCTGTGAACTGGTATTCAGCTTTGCAAGTTTGACGTTCAGGCCATACTTTTTATAAATGCCGTCCATAATTCCGACATAGATATCTGCGTAGCCGGCGCCGATGGCCGTATCACCGATGGTGATTGAAATCGGCGCAGACGCCGTAGTGGTTGTAGCTCCAGCTGCAGCTGTGGTTGTTGTTGACGAGCTGGAACTACCGCAAGCAGTTGCCAGCAAAGCTATACCTACAACTCCGCTTATGACCGGAATCTTGCGGGCAACCTTTGATTTAGGAATCCTTTTCATTCTTTGTCAGCTTCCTATCCTTGTGACCAGTGGGTAAAATTACGCTCCATGCGCCCGATTAGGCGCGTGAGCACGACCGCTGCAACCGCCATGATGAAAATCCCAGCCATTGCAGAATCCATGTCGAAGTTGGAGGTGGCAGTCTGAACGAAATAGCCCAAGCCGCCGCCAGAAAGAAAGAATTCGGCCACAATCGCTCCAACAAGGGCCCTTGCGATCGACAGTCGAACTCCAGTCAATATGTAAGGCAGAGTCGCTGGAAATAGAACCGAACGGTAGAAGGTCCATCTGCCCGCGCAGCACATCTTGGCAACCCTTAAATAGTCGGGGTTCAAATTGCGAACACCCGCTGTGGTATTTATTATCAGCGGCATCGTGGCCGCCCATATCACCAGCAATATTCTCGACTCTTCTCCAATGCCAAACCAGAAAATGATCACCGGTAGGAACAAAACGTAGGGAACCGAGTTGAGGACATTGATAATCGGCTCGGTCATATCGTAAAGTGCTGTTACTCTCCCGAGAATCAAACCAAGAGGGATGGAGATGACCAGCGTAATCAGCATTCCCCACCCAACCTCCTGGGCAGTGGCACCAAGAGGACCCCAAATCTGACCGCTGGAGAAGAGCGAAATCTCAGCTCTAATAATCCGAATAGGATCGCTGGAAATCGTCACGTTCACAAGCCCAAGCCATGCCGTCAACTGCCATGCTATCAACACGACGGCGACCCCAAAAGTCCCGTAAACAACCTTGGAATGCGACCGGCCCCAGGTCATCCACGCTGGCTCCATAGGCTCACCCTCGGTGTTGTCGACGGAAAAACGTTCATCCGGTGGCGCAATACTCATTGCGAGACCCCCTTTGGCGCTGGTTCCAAGCCGGAGCTGGCACCGCCACTGGCTGTGTACAGTTCGTTCAAAACCCGATCCTGGTAAAGGATATACTCCGAACTACGTTTGTGTTCTGGCAAGCGTGGACGCGGGAGATCGATTGAAATATCCGCGGCTAGTGATGCCGGTGCCTTTGAAAATACAAGTATTCGATCTGCCAAATAGACAGCCTCCTCTACGTCATGAGTGATAAAAAGTGCATTTCTGGCCTCGCCCAGATCCGCCGCCTGCCAAACATTCACAAGTTCATGTTGCATGACTCCACGGGTCTGGGCATCCAAGGCGCCAAAAGGTTCATCCAGCAGCAAGAGCTCAGGTCGAGTCACCAATGCCCTTGCGAGATTCACCCTCTGCTTCATTCCGCCTGACAGTTCGTGAGGAAAGCTGTCCATCACGCCCTTCAATCCAACCAGATCAAGAAGGTCGTCAGCCCTTTGCCTTGTCTCCGAGTTCAACTTGTGTTGAGCTTGAAGAGCAAAAAGCACGTTGTCGCGCACATTACGCCAAGGAAAAAGTGACGGGCTCTGAAACACCAGAGATCTCTCCGGCCCGGGACCTCGAATCGGCTTGCCACCCAGCCTTATCTGCCCTTTGCTAACAGGCGTCAGACCGGCAACAGCTTCCAGGAATGTCGTCTTGCCGCAACCGCTGGTTCCGATAATGACAACGAATTCGCCCCGGCGAATATCGAAGCTCAGATCGACCACGGCATCCTTGTAGATACCTGTCTTTCTGCTTCGATAGCCGATACTCACATGATCCACCTCTACATAATTCGCTTCAGGCCGGACAGATGAGGAAGTCAAATTAGCCACCTTTGGATCGTCTTGTGACACGAAGACAGTCTTTTCCATGACTGCCTATGAATAATCAGGGCGCTTCAACTGACCCTTTTCCAATAGCCCGTCAATTATTTCCCGGCCTAAAGCCCGGGTTTCCACGGTCGACGTAATCAATCTGTCTGACCAACCATTATTGGGCCACCTCTTAGCCCTCTTATACACCTCGGCAAACAGGTCGGTCCGTAACT
The DNA here is from genome assembly GCA_021777475.1 of Actinomycetes bacterium. Lineage (GTDB taxonomy): Bacteria > Actinomycetota > Acidimicrobiia > Acidimicrobiales > Acidimicrobiaceae > SCQM01. The sequence continues at coordinate 14,085 of JAJYDM010000052.1, forward strand.
CAACAAGCTGGTTCCATTCGTGCCCGCTGGAACCGGGTTTGCGGCTTCTCATTTCGCGAAGCGCGTTGATGTCGACCTGGCCAACGCAGACCGCCTCTCCCGAGCCTGCCGCAATTGAAACGACACGCCCCATGTGATCAATAATTTGAGAATGGCCTCGATAACCGCTACGTGGACGATCCGAGCCTAGAAATGCTCCCGCGCAGACTGAAAGAAAGTAGGAGAGATTCTCATAAGCCCTTGCACGTCGGAACACATCCCACATTTGATCGACATCCGACCATGGTTCCGCTGTTGGATGAATCAATACCTCCGCGCCTTGGAGCGCAAGCGCTCGCGCCATCTCGGGGAAGATGATGTCCGTGCAGGTAAGCGTACCCAGCACACCAATTGGAGTGTCGACAACCGGGAACATGCTGAGCTCACCATAACGTGCGGTGTACTCATCGTAAACGTCGCCAGGACCGGTATACGTGGTGTTCAGGTTGTTGGGCCCATTGTTCTTACGGTATTTCAGAATGATCTTGCCTTCATCATTGATGATGAAGTTGGTGTTCCATAATCGGCCCGGCCATGAATCGTCCCGCTCGTAAACGTTTCCAACAATGTAAACACCAAGCCTCTTTGCGACCTCACCTATTCGGTCAGTCACCGGACCAGGTATAGGCTCAGCCAACTCGATCCATTCCTCCACCGTCCTGGGCCGGTACTGGCCTATTATCCCGTATTCGGAAAATGCTGCCAGCCGAATCTCACCAACCCGGTTGAACGTCCACTGAATTAATTCAAAGATCCGATCAAGATTCTGCTCGATGATCGAATCCCTCTGCTTTGGATCCACAATCACCTTGGTCTCTTGCTGAATGAGCGCGGCCTTGTATGGCTCCATATTACGCAACACCCCTTTGATTATTGACCGTTGCACTTGGTCCCAAATATGACGTTAAAGTGTCGACAGTCGCCATCTTATATAGACATGTGACATTTGTCAATCTCAGCATGAGAGGTTTCTTGCAACCTCCAATCCTCACAATCTGATCTGAAAATCACTAGGCCCAAACCCGCACTCAAGTAAATTGACCCTCCAGAATCATTTCCAGGAAATTCCAGCTATCTGGCGATGCAGTGCTCATTCCACCCTCAAAACATGCCCAAACCGCCCACCCAGGGCCTGGTCTTTTTATTTGTGAGATCGGCTCATAAAGTTTTGAAAAGCTATCGATAG
>JAJYDM010000138.1 GCA_021777475.1 Actinomycetes bacterium
GGTGACGATGTATTCGGTTTCTTCAGCTATGGTTTCAAGGCAGTCGACCGTGAACGCTTTTCTCTTGAAGAAGACCAACAAGAAAGTTGTCCGCTCCTATGTCATCACCAGCGCCACTGTCGTACACCAGTGGGCGCAGATACTGAACGCTATGGAGGTTGCACCCCATATGGGAGCGGTTGACTGTCCGGCAATCGGGCCAAGCACAAAAGTTGCTGAGGTGGTCTTCAGATCGTCGGGTGGATCAGGGGAAAGGACGGTTACCGTGCCGGTTGATTGTCAAGGACTACCTGGAATCGGTTCTGTGACCCTATGGGATCCGACTGCGAAGTTCTGGCGCATTGTAACAAACTACCCCCAGGTTCCGCTGCCGTTTTCAGGGAATTCCATTTCCGGCTGAAGCTCTAGGTTGGTGCATTTTGCGGGAAGAAGTAGGAGGCAACCCTCCACGCAGTGGTGTTGCTACTCACTTATTGATAAGTTGAGTGGGGTGACGGAAGACCCTTGGGCGAGTACCAGCTTGGCGGACCTGTTTGTGGATGGGGCTTACGCCTCTGTCAAGGGGTACGTGCGCACCTACGTGCTGCACCATCATCTTATGGAGCATCTGCCGCCTCCGCCTGCCAAGGTGCTCGATGTCGGAGGAGGTGCTGGCCATCAAACGTTCCCGCTCGCCCAGGCTGGCTATGACGTCACTATCCTTGACCCTTCTGCGGCGATGCTGGACAAGGCGCGACAGCGCCTCGAACAGTTGCCCACCGATTTGCGACAGCGAGTGACTCTGCTGGAGGCTGACGGAGAGCACGCTGACGAGGCTGTTGGCGGCAAGCGGTTTGCTGGCGTGTTGTGCCACGGTGTTCTCGGCTACCTGGAGGACCCCATGCCACTAGTGGCACAGCTGTGCTGTTGTGCCGAGGACGGCGGCATCGTTTCAATCATGACCGGTAACGCCCACGCCACTGCAGTCCAGCCTGCATTGGAACGGAGGTGGATGGATGCCCTGGCATCCTTCGACGCTCGGACGGGGATCGGAGTCCTAGGGGTGCGCAGCCGATTTGACACTCTAGAAGAAATTAGCGAGTTGATCGCTCGATACGGAGTCGAGCCAGAACACTGGTACGGAACGTGGCTGTTTATCGACTGGCTTGAATTCGGTGGAGCAACGTTAGACCCAACTGACACCAACGAGGTCGAGGCGATCGCCGCAGTCGAACTTGAGGCAAGCCGCCGCGACCCATACCGCCAGGTCAGCAGGGCCTTCCATCTCGTGGGACGCAAAGGACTAGCCTCCTAACTCCGAGCGAGTAGACCAAAGCGCCAGCTGCCAATTTGTTCCTCAAATTACCTGGTCAGACACGGTCAATCAGTGGCGCGGCTTCAAATCCGCTGCTCTTACCTTTGATTTGCAGGGGCTGAGGTGGCCGCCTGCACTATCTTCGCCCGACGAGTAGGCCCCGGGCACGATCGGGAAACTTCCCACGTCCAACTGCTTTCCCTTTCTTCAGTCCCCTCTTTGGAATTGGCGGAATCTTGCTTTCCTACACGTCATCCAAACCTGACGCGAGGGTACCCATAAATCGCAACTCCGTCAGGTCGATCATGGATACCCACTGCGAAAGACCGCATGAGTGACTCAACGCTTTTTCCCGGCCCTGAAAGGATGAGGTTGCGTCGCAAAGTGGGTCCTGTGAAAGCTGACCAAAGGTCTGAAAGCCTATTTATTCTGGGATGTCCGCGGCCGAGCTTTGGCGAACTCTTGGCGTGAGGATAACAACATTGATAGAAACTCTCGATCGATTAGAGAGGTAAACAGCACCCATAATGCGCTTTTCGATATCTAGGCGTTGAGAACGCAGGGCTGCCTCATCTTTTCGTTACCTGTCAAAGTTAATCTGACCCGCGGCCGCCCAGAATTACGTTTTGATCAGCCAGCCGCCAAAATTATGCCTACGACACTTTATTGGCATCTGCCACCTCCGTCACCTGGTCCAGTCTGGATAAGAGCCACTCCTCAGCACCCTCCAATGCCACCGCCGCCATGGCAATTGGGTGGGAGGTAAATCCGTGCATCGACTCTGGAAAGACCCGAAGGTCGACTTCGTTGCCGGCCGCCGACAGTCGTCCCGCCATAGCAAGGTTGTCCTCGAGCAGTGCATCCAGCGTACCTACGATGAGCAAAGTCGGGGGAAGCCCGTGAAGGTCGCCATAAAGGGGAGATATGTCAGGGTTGGTTTTATCAGGCACATGCCCTGCGTAAGCCTTGATGAACCACTCGTCACCATAAACCCGACCACCTGGAGACAGCCCACTTAGGTCGTAGGCGCCAAACTGTAAAACGGCACCAACAATGCGGTGAACGAGACCCTTATCCCGAAGACGAAGCAGTGTCGTCATTACCAATGTGGCTCCGGCCGACGCACCACCGATCAACATTCTCGAGGCACCGAACGCCGCGGGGCCTTCCGCCATGGTCCAAAGGACAGCTGTCTCACAGTCATCTGGCGCTGCCGGCCAAGGGTGTTCTGGCGCTAACCGATAGTCAACACTTACAACTGTTACGCCCAAAGTATCGGCCAGACGAGCATTGCCAACATCGCTTCGGGCCGCTGAGTCCAAATAAAAGCCCCCACCGTGAATGTCGATGTAGACAGCCCGAGGGTTGGCGGATCTAGGACTCGTAACTCTTACGGGTACCTGTTTCTTGCCGACATGGGCGATGATCTCTATAGCTCGAGACTCCCCAGCTTTTTCCGGTAGATTGCCACGGGCATTTAGAAGCTCTTCATAGTTCGTCGGTCCCTTTTGTCCACCTGCTGCCTGTCTGGCGGCATAGAATGCTCGGCTTTCGTCGAGGCAGGCACTTGATCCCTCATCTATAAGTTTTGAAAGACTTATGTTCATGCACCCTCCTGCATCCGGCCCGGGAGATGCGCGGCCACATACGCTAGAAACAAACAACCATGAAAATACACCATTCAAGAACGCTCGTGAAACCAATTGAATAACTGACCGCCGAAGGAGTATGACTCTCATGCAGCGTTGAAGACCCTCAGGTTTTTCTGCATTCTTCAATGAAATTCCGCTG
>JAJYDM010000053.1 GCA_021777475.1 Actinomycetes bacterium
TCGCCATTTGCGAGACAATGTCACCGAATTCATTGACGCCTCACCGGTTCGCATTTTTGTCATGGGAATAAATAAATGGCGATTAGAAGCCGAATGGCCTTTGGAGCGAGCCCAAGAAACGGCTATTTACCTTCAGCCAGGTCACGTTCTTAGTTTTGACTACCCAAAGCACTCTAGCCCTGACAAGTTTGTATTTGACCCAGCCAATCCTGTCCCCACCATTGGTGGAGCGACGTTGCTGACGCCCGAGTATCCCGCCGGACCGTTGGATCAACGAGCAATATCAGGCCGCAGTGATGTCCTCACCTATTATTCAAACCCGCTGGTAGCGGATATCGAAGTGACCGGGCCACTAAGGGCTCGAATTTGGACAAGGTCCTCGGCACCAACGACAGATTTCGTCGTACGTTTACTCGATGTTTGGCCCGATGGCCGCGAGTTCAATATATCCGATGGAATAAATCGGATCGACTCAGACGCTGACACAGTAACAGACGTCCACTGTAGCGAAATCGATCTTCGAGCAACTAGTAATGTATTCAAATGTGGTCACCGAATTGGATTACACGTAACGTCTAGCTCATTTCCACAGTGGGAACCCAACCCAAATGCCCACACAAAAGGTAGTCCAGCAATTGCTCATCAACAGATCTTCCACGATGCAGAGCATCCGTCGCATCTCATATTGCCAATTGCTTCCGTCGGTGGCTAACTCGCCCCGTTTTCAAGTAAATTCGATGATGTCCTAAACTCGGAAAGAGGTACCTAATGGAAACAAATAGATAGTCATCCTGTTGTGACGTGCGGCAATCAATTGGCACCTGAGCAGGTGATCAGTAATCTCGTCGAAGGCGGCATGCTTCTCAACGAAGGACCGACGGTCGCTGAGGTCACTCGTAAGTTTGTCATCACCGAGACCACCTGATATCGCTGGAAGAACCAATACGACGGCATGAAGGCCAACGATGCCAGGAAGCTCTGGAACTCCACAGTAACACAGCTCGGCCGCTACCTGGATTTCGAAGCAAAGGTACCTTAGGAATAATCCCAGCCACAGAATGGTGTAATAACACGACTCAAAGGTGGAAACGCGTCCATTCCACCATTCAATCATTATTTCTGGGATAGTTGTGTGCCTTTTAGCTCAATAAGTCCAGCGACAAAGACTAAATACTTTCTAAAGCATTTCAGATTGGAAATGACATATCACCTGAAAATACCTTATGAATCTTTTAGAGAACTTTCGATTGTTAGGACCTCCGTCACGAAACTCCTGGTACGTTCTGTATTTAATAGGGCCAAGTTGATATTTATTGAGTCCAGCATCCTATTTCTTAAATCTGGCGAGCCGACTACGGTTCGACAAGCACAATACGAGCATCTAGGCCGATGGCGCCGTCGGGCACTCCAAGTAGAGGATTGATCTCCATTTCACTTAGCTCAGGATGTATTGTGGCAACGTTCGATAACCGTACAACAGCTTCACAAGCAGCTTCTAAATCGATAGAGACTCCACCTCTCGCCCCGATTAAAAGCGGTGCTCCGCGAAGTGACAACAGCATTGACAGCGCAGTATCCATCGAAACCGGGGCAATTGCCAGCACCCTATCACCCATCACTTCCGTCAGAATGCCCCCGATACCCACCATAACCAAAGGTCCAAAGCATAGATCATTTACAGTGCCAACGATCAGCTCGACACCCTTGTCAAGGTCAACCATTTCCTCAATCGCAACCGATGGAGGATCAAGCCGACGCATAACTTCTTTATATGAGCTTACGGCAGATTCCGGATCGGCAATGTTCAAAATGACCCCACCAAAATCTGACTTATGCAGTAACCCCATCGCTTTCATCACAATCGGAAAGGGCGGAACCCCACTCTTGAGAATGGTAAGTAGTTGTTCCTCATTGCTTACCTCGATTGAAGTCGGAAATGTGATCCCTGCATTTAGGAACAGTTGGCGCGCGCCCATGTACGAAGGATCTTCAACTGGAGTTCCCCGTTTTGGAAGGTCCACCGGATCCAAAAACTCTGCCCTTGCGCCTTGACTCAATCCATAGAGAGCGAGGCTCGCACTATCGATGTCTCGATAGACCGGAATACCAGCATCCCGCAAAATACTGCAGCTCGGACTGTCTGGATAAATGGTATTAACTATGATTGGCTTCACGTGGGCCCGCGACAGACGGGCGATCTCGCTCGCCGCCGCAGTTTCCGACTCCGCCAGGGCTGTATCAGTCAAGGAGTACCCCCCGAAATACCCCGTGAGAAGGAGAGCGTCGATCTCGTCTGAGGCTAAAAGCCGTTCGATGACTCGTGCATAGTTCAAGACGTCTTTTTCCCCGGCCCCGGCTAAGTCAACTGGATTGGTAACTGATGAGTTAATCCACAGTTCCCGCGATATCTCCTCGGCCACTTTCTCGCTTAAAACAGGAACTTCTAATCCAGCGGATGTAAGGCTATCTGAAGCAATCGCCCCATGTCCGCCCCCGTCGGTGACGATTGCTATCCGGGGCCCACTCGATCGGATATCCGAATTGAATGCCACTAATAAATCGACCATCTGCCGGGGTGAATACACCCGCTGAACTCCTCCAGACCGACATGCGGCATCTACGATCTGCGAAGTAGTAGTCATTGATCCAGTGTGGGATCGAGCTGCCCGAGCCCCAGCAGCGGAACTGCCTGGGGCCAACAGTAAAACGCGCTTACCTGAAGCGATTAACCGCCGGGACATCTTGATGAATTCCCTTCCGTCACCGAAATCCTCGACATATAAGGCGACTGACTTGGTTGCATCATGAGTGACGCAATCGGCCATGAATTCGACGACACCCAGGTCTGCTTGATTCCCTAAAGAAACAAATCGGGATACACCCAGTCCCTTTTCCCGCATGAGATTTGCAAGATCGATGGCCATGTTTCCGCTTTGAGAGAGAATGGCCGTCGATCCCACCGGAAGTACTTCGCTGGAGAGCTGTAGGTTGGTGGTCGTATCAACAATCCCTAAACAGTTAGGGCCCACCATTACCGCTCCGTGAGAGTGAACCCATTCAAGCGCACGGGCCTCGATCAATGCCCCGCCTGAACCCAGTTCTCCAAGGCCCGCGGTGATCGCCACGATAGCTCGAGCTCCGACTTCAATGGCCTCTTCGATGGCCTCCATGAATCCTTTGGCGGGAACGCAAATAGCCACCAAGTCTATCTCTTCGCCATGAGCAGCGCCAGCATCGGTTAACTTTCGAAAGGTTGGCTGCCCGAGAATCGGCTTGCCCCCCCGATTGACAAGGTATATCTTTGCCGTTGAACCGCCTTCAAGGAGGTTCTTACTCAAAGCGAAACCCCACTTTGAAGGATCTCCACTAGCCCCGACGATTGCTACAGATCGCGGATTAAAAAGGCAATCTAAGTTCTTTTCAACAGGATTACCGGTCATTGGATCATTCATACTTCTACCTAACCTATGTACCAACCTCACATGTACATTGCGCTCGCAATTAACCCATCAGCCTCGCCTTTAGCTAGGAGATCATTTCTTTCTACCGTAACTTCCACTCGGATGTCTTAAGTGGTACCGTCAGGATTTGGAATTGACCTTCAAATGCGAGGGATGTAAATTCCGTCGGGTAAGCCCACCTTCAGAAATTGAGCCCGATTTAGAACGAGACCCACTCCCTTTCAGGCCTACCTGCCAACTCTCCGCAGTCAATCTCTTAAGTCGGCTCGAACTCTCAATCCGGATCCTTAATTCCAAGATCCATGAAAAGTATCAGAACCACCAATGAGATCTTCATGCGGTAAAGCAGCTCACTTCATTACCTAACATGGGCGATTTGCAGGGCCTCATCTTTTGAGTCAATCAGACCCACCTTCTTCGTAACAAACATTTGATTATCGATTACTTGCCGCTCAACAAGTCCTTTACTTCTCTTTGGGGTCGATACCCCTTCCATTTAGGACGAATTCGTACTGCGCAAGTACCTCACCAGCGCCAAAGGGAACCTCCCGAAGCCCACGCAAAACCGCGACAAGGCACTTGTCACGAACGCTCTCGAGCTCACGGACTGACGCTCCACCTGCCTGCTCATCGGACTGAGCTTCTATTCGATTGAGCAGATCTTCGGAAAGTTCTGGAACGTCCATCAGCTTTGTCCAAGGCCACTTGAGCGCTGGTCCGAACTGGCTCATGAAATGCTTCATTCCTCCTTCGCCACCAGCGATACGATATGTAAGCATTGTTCCCATTGCAGCGAAACGAAGACCAGCCCCGAAGCGTATCGCATCATCAATTTCGGACACGGTAGCCGTGCCTTCGGCCACTAACCAGAGGGATTCGCGCCACAACGCCTCAAGCAAGCGGTCGGCGATGAAACCGTCAATCTCTTTTCGAACATAGAGAGGGTACATTCCTAGTGCGCTATAAATCGCTATCGCTTGATCAATGGAATTTTGGGAGGTTTGCGATCCCCCACATACCTCAACCAAGGGAAGTAGATAGACAGGGTTAAATGGATGACCAACTAAAAATCTCTCCGGATGGACCATTGCAACTTGAAGACGTGTAGGAAGTAAGCCAGAAGTAGAAGACGCTATAAGGGCGTCAGTCGGGGCTGACTTGCTAATTTCGTTGAGAACTGAGATCTTTAACTCTTCACGCTCCGAAATGCTCTCCTGAATGAACTGAGCATCCTCCACGGCTTCAGCAACGGTGTGAGCAATACTCCATGAACCTTCCGCAGGCAGAGGTGCATCCGTCAGCGCATGAACTGCTTTTCGTGCATTATTTAGTACCTCTACTAGCTTGCGTTCGGTTTCCGGATCAGGATCATACAGGAGGACATCCGCACCGGCCAATAAGAACCGAGCGGCCCAGCCGCAACCTATGACACCCCCTCCGATCAATCCGACAACTCCGGGGGTAGCCTCGCCACGTCTGGAATTTGCTACAGCCTCAGTCATGTTTAATCAGCCCTAACATGTCACGAACCTCGGCTGGAGAAAGTAAGCGTACGTTCATGGCGCCCAGTAAAGTTGAAGCCCGGTCGACCAGCTGGGCGTTGGTGGCAAGCTGCCCGCGCGATAAATAGAGGTTGTCTTCAAGTCCAACGCGTACGTTGCCCCCATGGAGCACGGCCATTGCCGCATACGGCAATTGAAAGCGACCAACAGAAAAGGCGGAGAAGACTGTGTTGTCTGGCAACTGATTGACCATACTCAATAGAGTCAGCGGATCGTTCGGTGCTCCATATGGGATCCCCATACACAGCTGGACAAGCGCCGGAGAAGCTATGAGGCCCTCCTGTACCAATTCGCGCAATAACACAATATCACCTGTATCAAACACCTCTATTTCAGGACGAACACCTAAGTCCAAAATGATCTTTGCCATAGCACGCACCATGCCCGGAGTGTTAACCATGATGTAATCGCCTCCCGCTGCGAAGTTCATGGTTCCAGCATCAAGCGAACAGATCTCAGGGAGTAACTCCGTCACATGTGCAAGTCTCTCCGCTGCGCCGGCCATGTCCGTACCATCAGAAACCGGCGGTAGCGGAGTGTCGGCGCCCCCAAGAATTAGCTCACCACCCATGCCTGTAGTCAGGTTGATAACTACGTCCGTAGAGGACTGGCGAATTCTCTCAACGACCTCTCGGTAGTACGAGACATCCCTCGCACCTTTACCGGTTTGCGGGTGACGAACATGGATGTGCACAATGGCCGCCCCTGCCTTAGCCGCTTCAATCGCCGAGATAGCGATCTCCTCTGGCGTGATAGGTGCATGGTGCTTCATGCCGGTCAAGTCTCCAGCCCCAGTAACGGCACATGTGATGAATGCAGAACTACTTAGATTTAGCACAAGCTCCCCTTTTACGAAATTTGAACCGAAACATTTTTCTCAATTACCTACCTTTCCAATTTGGTTTTCTTTGCTCAACAAAAGCTAGAGGCCCCTCATGGGCGTCTGCAGACGCTGATACTCTGTCGTAGAAGTGGAGGCCCCCCCTCATTATCTTGAATCCCTCCCGCACCGATTTCCCTTCGGTTTCTCTGAGCAACTCAAGGGAAGCTCGCACGGGCAGAGGGGCCGAGTCAGCGATTCGTTGGGCCAGCTCAATCGCGGATTCCAACAGAATTGCGCTCTCAACGACTTGGTTAACAAGACCCCACCGCCCGGCCTCTGCGGCCCCCATTCGCCTCCCAGTGAGGATCATTTCGACCGCTATAGCTCGTGGCAGTCGATCCCGTAATCGCAAAATCCCACCTGAGTCAGCCAAGAGGCCAAGAGTGGCTTCTGGTAGCGCTAGTTCGGCGTGGTCAGCCATGACAACACAATCAGCGGCTAGCGCCAGCTCTAAACCTCCACCCAAAGCGAGCCCATTCACCGCAGCAACTACAGGCTTATCGATATCAAAAAACTCTGTAAGACCAGCAAAACCCCCTGGTCCCCAATCGGCGTCGACTGGTTCACCAGCGACGGCGGCCTTCAGGTCCCATCCAGCGCTGAAGAACCGACTCCCGGCTCCGGTCACAACTCCGACTCGCAAGTCCGGCTCAACCTTCAATGTCAGAAATGCCTGGTAAAGCAGGTGGCTCGTGTGTGCATCGATAGCGTTGGCCTTCGGGCGATCTAGGGTAACAATCAAAACGTTACCGACTGTCTCCATTCGAACCGGGGAAGGATGGTTCACGCCAAATACTCCCTCGGTCGAAGCAATGACCGCGAAATAATCAGCCGCTGAATTTCGCTGGTACCATCCCAAATCCGCTCTACCCGAGCATCTCGCCACCAACGTTCGATCGGAGCGTCACTCATCAATCCCGTTCCACCAAACACTTGAATCGCCGTGTCAGTAACCCGCCCAAGTGTTTCAGAGGCAAATAGCTTTGCCATGGCTGCGTCTTGGGCCGTCATCTCTCCGGCCTCAAATCGCCATGCTGCTCTGAGAGTCAACAACTCAGCAGCCTCAACTGCGACAGCAAGGTCTGCAAGTTGAAACCCAATTCCCTGAAATTTGCCTATTGTTTGCCCAAATTGTTCCCTTGCAGCAGACCAATCCAGGGCTTTGTCCAACACCCGCTGAGCCCGGCCAACACAGTTTGCGGCTACGGTGAGTCGGCTAGCACCTAGCCACTGATCCATAAGCTCTAAACCACGACCCTCTTGTCCGAGTAACTGATCGTCGCCAACGTGACAGTCATCGAAAACCAATTCGCACTGGTGGTAACCGCGATGTGAAACACAGCTTGCCCCTCGATTGAGGGTAAACCCTGGTGTTCCCATATCCACGAGAAATGCACTGATCAAGTTGCGAGGACCTCGAGGTGAATCTTCTGTGCCGGTCACGGCAAAAAGCACCACAAAGTCCGCCATGTCAGCGTGTGAAATAAAATGCTTTGTACCGTTGATAACCCATCCGCCGTCTACGTGAACTGCCCGAGTTCGCATACTTCGCACATCGGAGCCTGCCCCGGGTTCGGTCATAGCAAGGCAGTCATGTCTTTCGCCTAGCACGGTCGGGAGCAAGTACTTACTAGCCTGCTCTTCATTACAAGCGCAAAGAATATTGCTAGGGCGTGCGACAAGCATCTGTAAAGCGTACGATGCGCGACCTAATTCACGCTCGACCAACGCCAAGCCGACTGCGTCCAGGCCACCTCCACCTATGTCGGCTGGCATGTTCGCTGCGTATATTCCTGCGCTTATTGCCTTCGCCCTGATCGCGTTTGCAAGATCAGCGGGAACTTCATCTAGCCGCTCGACTTCGTCCTCAAAGGGATATAGTTCTCGCTCAACAAAAGTCCGGACACTATCGACTATTGCATGATGCTCATCTGTCAACCCGAAATCCACTTTTCCTCCACTTCTTGGTTCGATACGGCTTCCACAGGCTCAATTGATATGCATTACATGACCCACCCAGTAGGGCCATGGCATCTTGCCGTGAGCATCTGCGATCTCACGAACTCGACTTTGAATGTGGTCGGGCATCACGCTGGCTCTTCCGGCCTTCATGTCTACGTGGATCAGCATCTGCTCTCCAGTCGCCATTAAGGCATTTTCCGCATTAGCGATCTCGTGCACCAGATGTACTCGTTTAGCGTCTGATTCAAGGACCCGAAGCCGCAGGGTCAACCTTTCGCCGAGAGACACCTCGTGAAGGTTGCGAATATGGGTCTCGACTGTAAACAAAGAGCTACCTGATGTCCGATAGCCATCATCAATGCCGATGTAGCGAAAAAAGGCATCGGAGCTATTCCCCATTACAAGGAGATAGCACCACTCACTCATGTGACCGTTATAATCCACCCACTCCTTGGGGACTGTAGCACTGTAAAGCATTAGAGGAACTGGAATTTCCTCGCTACTTGACGACTCTCCATCTTCATTTTGACTCATCAACCGCCCCACCTGAAATCCTTGTGGTCCTGACATCGTTTTGCAGACTTACTACCTTTGCGCAAGCCGACTGGCCGCATCAGCTGCCGTGTGCGCACTCTGCCAACTCCGATCTTCATCCGCATCCATGACCTAACATTTGAATGGTAAATTCCCCCCGCACACTGCTTCCTGATTAGCAGCAGCTAAATCAAATTGGCTGGTTCAACCGCGGCGCATCCGCCATCAGCCTGGAAGTGTATGGATCTGTTGGATGCGAAAGAACCTTGTCTACGTCGCCAGCCTCGACAATATGCCCTTGGTTAAGTACCACCACAGACTGGGCAATACTTCGAACGAGTGCGAGGTTATGGGTTATAAACACCATGCCGAGACCACGCTCAACCTGTAGCTTGCGAAGTAGCTCCACGATAATAGCCTGGGCTGATACGTCTAAAGACGACGTGACCTCGTCGCATACTAGTAACTCCGGGTCCACCACAAGAGCGCGCGCAATGGCGACACGCTGGCGTTCACCACCAGAAAGCTGGTCTGGAAGGCGCGACATAAAGTCGGCGCCAAGCGATACGTCCTCCAGCACCTGCACCACGCGCTGAGATCGCTCACTGTATAGTAGATCAGGAATCTGCTCGAGTGGTTGACCGATAATCTGGCCGATAGTCTTTCGCGGATTCAATGCAGAATAAGGATTTTGAAAAATATATTGAACTTTTCTTAGCAAATTCTTCGGTCGGTTTCGACAGCCAGCGACGAGCTCTTCGCCATTGAACTTGATCTCGCCCGACCAGTTACTATTCAAGCCAACCAGACACCGAGCAAGAGTAGTTTTCCCAGAGCCGGACTCTCCGACCACTGCAAGGCACGCAGCCCTGCCTACATTTAAGTTCACGTCGAACAGCACCTGCGACGAGCCATATGAAGCATTTAAAGTTCTAACCGCGAGCATCGGGGCTGACTCGTGCGGTTCTTGAGCGGGTGCAACCACTTTCTTCTCGTTCAGATCCACTCTTTCTTCACCAGCCCGAAAGCAGCGAACGAGGCGGCCACCGACAAGGGTTGGCACCGGCTCTTCTTCGCCACAAACGGGAAGAGCCAATGGGCAGCGAGCAGCGAAAGAGCATCCTTTCGGCCTCCTACCTGGACGCGGAGGTTGTCCTGTGATTCCTCGCAGCACTTCAGCTCGGTCCAATGAAGGCACGGCAGCTAATAGTCCACGAGTATACGGATGCGTGGGCTGATTAAACACTGCTTGCGTAGGGCCCAACTCGATAACTCGGCCGGCATACATGACGGCAACCGTCGAAACGAGCCCCCTCACTACAGCAAGGTCGTGGCTCACATAAACTGCTGCCACACCGTAACTGCTGCAGAGTTCCCGAACTGTAGTTAACACGTGTCGTTGAGTTGTAACATCAAGCCCCGTAGTGGGCTCATCCAAGACAATCAGTCCCGGTCGACAGGCAAATGCCATCGCTAGACCAACGCGTTGCTGTTGTCCACCTGAAAGCTGGTGAGGATAGCGTTGAAGAAGGTCTCCCTCGTTGGCGAGTCGCGTATCGGCGATTATCTCTGCCAGTCGCTCGCCAACGTCGCCAGTGAAGTCCTTGTGAACTTGCATGGCTTCCCTCAGCTGGGTACCGATGCGTAGGGCCGGATTCAGCGCCATGGCTGGATCCTGCGGGACGTAAGCGACTCGCCTACCCCGGTTCGAGCGGAGTTCAGCCGGACTCATGCCAAGAAGGTTGGCCCCATCGAGCAGTATCTCGCCTCTAACAATGTCAATTCCACGTTTTGTATAGCCCAGTAGAGCCAATGCTAAAGTTGTCTTGCCTGACCCCGACTCCCCTACCAGGCCCAGGACTTCACCTGCACTGACCGAGAAAGATACATCACTTACCACGTCCTCGCCTGAGCCACTTAAGCAGAGGCCAAGATCCTTCACTTGAAGGCGCACCTTACCATCTACCACTTGATTACTCAAGGCCTCATCATCAACCAATCGGCTCATAATGAACCTGTGGATTCGCCAACAGCGACATTTTCGAGCAAAACAGCCTCTTCGGGTTTTCTCTCAACTCCAAGTGCCACGCGCGCTACTGCGTCGGTGTAGGTATTAGTGCCAATTGTCAGGAGGGCAATTAGCAGAGCTGGCACAATCACCGCCCATGGATTGGCACTCAGTCCGATCTGATTTTCACTAATCATACTCCCCCAGTTTGGAGCGGGCGGTGGTTGGCCGAATCCGAGAAACTCCAAACCAGCCATTACAACAATAGAATATGTCAGCCGAAGTCCAGTCTCAACCATAAGAGGGCTGATCAAATTGGGGAGTATCTCTTTAAACATGACTCCGACTCGAGAGAAACCTTGCATCTCAGCGTACTTCACATAATCTCTCTCAGAAACATCCAAGCTCGCAGATCTCAATACGCGAGCCACTGCTGGGATGTGTGAAAACCCAACCGCTAAAACGATTAACCACAGCTTTGGACCGATAATGCTTACCAACAGCAAGGCAAACACTAGCTGCGGAAATGCCAATATTATGTCAACCGCTCGCATGAGGACACCATCTATCCTCCCTCGCAGATAAGCAGCTGACACCCCAACTGCCGCTCCAAAAATCACTCCGAACGCCGTTGCGCCAATGGCCATGAGCAGCAGTACCCAGCCACCATCTAGCACCCGCGATAACACGTCACGACCGAGATCATCCCCGCCGAATGGGTAGGCAGCTGATGGTGCCGAAAAGGAGGATGTAACAAAGGAAGTCGACGAATGTGGAGCAAACAGTGGCCCAAGCGCAGCGATGAGCGCAATAAAAAGCATAATAATGAGTCCGAACATCCCTCGCCTGGTCCTAGCGGCTCTGCGAAGGACTAACAGCCATTGCTGACGACCCACCCGCGCTAGCAAGGAAGACTCTCTCGTTCGACTTAAATGGTAATCAACGTTCATATTCAACGTCCAATACGACGACGTGGTGTGGCAGCTAGAGCAATTACGTCCGTAGCTATATTTACGAACACATAAAAAGTCGCTAATACAATGACAATGAATTGGATCACCGGAATATCTCTGTTCGATACAGCGTTCACCAAACCCTGGCCAACTCCCGGAAAATTAAATACTTCCTCGACGATAACTATCCCACCTGCAAGGTACAGAAAGTTCAATCCAATCACTTGAATAACTGGTGCTACTGCGTTTGGTAGTGCATGAAACAACGTCACGCGCCACTCTGGTACACCCTTTAAGCGCGCCATCTCGACATAATCTGATTCAAGTGCCTCAATCGTTGCCGCACGAGTCATGCGGTACAGGTAAGGCACAATTACGATTACCAGAGTCGCAACCGGCAGTACCAACAAACTCGGCTTTTGCCATGCATACACCCCTGGTACCAGCATCGAAACCGAAGGCAGAATGTGAAACACCAGTGTCGAAAGCAACACGATCAAGCCAATCGCTACGACAAACTCCGGCATGGCTGTCACGGTTAGCGCTAACACGGACGTTAAATGATCGAACCAGCTATCTTTTCGAAGCGCTGCTATTACACCAAACAATACTCCGATCGCTGTACCTAAAGCACCCGCAACTAGCACAAGAACACCCGAGTTGATCAAACGGGGTTTCACTAGAGCCCATACCGGTGTATTACTTGCTAAAGAATTACCGAGTTTTCCGGTAAATAGTCCAGAAAGCCACGTCCAATACTGGTCAAATATCCCACGATTGAGGTGCAACTTAGCCTCAAGAGCATGAAGGCTCCTTGGTGTCGCCGAGTGTCCCAAAATTGCATATGCTGCATTGCCGGGGAGTATTTCGGTGGCTGTAAACACAACCACCGACACTACAAACAAAGTAACTATACCTGATAATATTCGGTGCCTAAGCAGATAAAGAATCGGATGCATTCTTTGACGTTCAAGCTGAGAAACCTTCGTTACAGGCATAGAAGCATCTGCTTACTAATTGCCATTTCTGGTCCTATCGCTTATTCAAACCACATGCGTTTGAAGTCATAATCATTGAGAGGAATTCCCGTCTTAGAGGTAACAGCTCCCTGTACTTTCGAGGATACGCAGTCAATCACGGGCGGGAAATATGGAATAATATATCCCCCTTGGTTGTAATCGATTACCTGCATTTCATGAGCAATCTCAGCCCTCTTGGTAACGTCTACTGTTCCAATGCCTTCGTTATAAAGCTTGTTATAGCGAGCGTCATCCCAATGTGTCTCATTGTATGGCGACGTCGGCAGAGAACCAAGCCCGATCTGAAGAAAGTAAGGATTATAGAACCAGTAATCTTGGGCGAACGTCCAACTCAGGTAGCGTGACCCGTAAAACTCTGTAGGTGTCACGGTGTCTAGCGACACAGTGACACCCGCGCCCTTTGCTTGCTGAGCAAAGACTGATGCCACACTCTCTACCCCTTGGGCCAGATTCGAAGTGACCAAATTAAACTTCAGGTTCTCTTGACCCGCCTTCTTGAGAAGAAAACGTGCCTGCTCTAGGTCCTGCTCCCTTTGGGGAATTGCCGTATCATAAAGCGGGTCCCATTTGGCAAAAATATCATTTCCAATAGTCCCATGCCCCTGAAATACCAGATCCAGCATCTCCTGGCGATTACATATCAGTCGCATTGCCTGTCGCACGTTCACGTCATTAAATGGTGCCTGATCGACCCGCATGGTGAATGGAGTCCAGCCGCCGCCGTCAGAAATTATGACATTTGCGTGATTTGACTTCAGGGTAGCAATTGACGTAGCAGATAGAAGATTTACAGCATTGACTTGACCACTTAGGATACCGTTCACCTGCGTCGCCTCGTCAGCGTAGTCGTTTATAACTACCGAATCAAAGTATGGAAGGCCGCTCTGCCAGTAGTTTTCATTCCTAACAAAGGTGCTTTGTTGGCCCGGGGTGAATGACTGGTATTTAAAGGGTCCGGTCCCAATCGGATTCTGTGGGTCAAAGCCCACAGGAATAATGTCAAAATAAAACCCGGCAAGGGCATCTACAAGTGTCGAAAATGGCGACTTGCAATGCAGCTCAAGGGTAAGCGGATCGACTATCCGTGACGAAGCCAGATCAACTAGAGATATTGAAGGTGCCCCGGCTCCAGGACTATTCGGATTGAGAACTTGCTGAAAAGTGTAAAGGACGTCTTCTGAGGTCAAAGGCTTTCCATTGTGAAAAGTCACCCCTGGCCTGAGACGAATTGTCCAAACCGTTGCATCGGAATTTGGCGTGATCTCTTCGGCGAGTTGCATCTCTGGGTGTGCAAACCTATTTTGCACGACGAGGGGATCATATAGTTGCGCTACTCGGGCAAAGTCAACATTGTTGACGATAGCGAGCGGATTGAGCGTATCACTGGCGGTGCCACCTGTTAGGCCGGCTACTAGAGTTCCACCCCTTTTTGGTTTCAGGACTTGTGTAGCAACGGACTTCAATGCCGACGTGCCCCCACAAGCTGCAAGTATCGATCCGCCTCCAAGTAAGACAGCTCCCTTTAAAAAGTCCCGTCGGCTGACTCCAATTGCTTGACTTCTGCTAGTCCAGGTTTGGCTCATAACCAGTCAGGCTCCTTTAATACGATGAAATAAAACAACTTCCCCCGCCTTTTGCTTGTCGTCATCAAGAAACCATCCGCCATGTGACTGCCGTCACATCACCCTGAATCATACTTGATCTGTCAGTGTAATGCTGCATGATATACCAGTAAAGGCATAAATAGCATGCCAGCAGGGAATCCTTCCATCTGTGCACACAAAGACTGCTAAAAATGGAACGCCTTTACCGACAATTCCATGTGGAATCCTGGAGATCATTGAATATGCGCCCACCAACAAGTTTGCGTAGCAGCTAAAAGACCTGACCAAGGATGTAGTATGCGGAACTCGAAGTCTCCAGCCAGCAGCTAGATAGTTGTCATGTACTTTAGAGGGCGCCAACCTTCTAGCATTTTTCCAATGTGCGGTGGGAAGGTTTTTCGGCAAAGCCCAAGTCCGGTCTTCCGCATACCGGTAGATATGCCAACCAAATCTAAACCTCTCCAAACAGAGTGCGAAATTAAGTATTTTTTTGAATATTCGACACGTCTCACCTTATGCTCGAACCTACTCGAGCTGCCGCATTACAATTGGGCTCAACAAACCGCCAACTTCTGCCCCACAGCCATCCACAGACATGGGAGCGGTGGTAATACCTCCAGACCGGACTTCCGGAGATAATAGGCACACAACTACCTCATAAATGATGCTTTAGCAGGGGAAATGGACGCGTTTCGACATTTGAGTCGTGTTACTACGCGAGTCTGTGAGCTGGGATTACTCGGAGGATTCCTTTGGTTCGAAATCCAGGTAGCGACCGGGCTCTTTTATCCTGAGGTCCCGGAGAATCTCGGCTTGTCTGGGTGTGATAGTCGTCCGCTGGGAGAAGCGACCATCTTTGGTCTCCATGGTGACAAGGTGCATTCGGTCAAGTTCATTGCGTACGTTTCGCCAGGTATCACCTGTGCCGTTCTCTATCACACGGATAAGTAGTAATCCGAGCCAACAGAGCTGTATGTGGCTCCTGATCCGGTCCTCTCGATGATGAAAGACCGGACGGAGTCCTAGTGATCCCTTCATGTCCCGCCAGC
>JAJYDM010000054.1 GCA_021777475.1 Actinomycetes bacterium
GCGACGCGGTGTTCTACGGCTCCATGGGCGGAAAGAAACTCAACCAACCCATAGTTGGAATGGCGGCAACGTCTTCTGGGGCCGGCTATTGGATGGTAGCCTCCGACGGGGGAATCTTCTCCTTCGGCGACGCCACATTCTTTGGTTCGATGGGCGGAAAGAAAATTCCTGGGCCGATTGTCGCAATTGCCGCCGACATGGCAACCAATCCATTCATTCCCCACACAACCGGCTACGACATGAGCAACTACACGAAAAGCCTACCGCCGTCGCTAGGGAACATAGCAATTGCCGAGTCAGACGGCTATCCATTCTTGGACAACAGAAATCCCACTATCTTTAAAGCTGAGGCTGCCGCAGCCGGAAGCAACTTGCAGCTCTACACGTTCCTGGGAGCCCCATTCAGCGCTGGAAAATGGCAAATCGCCCCGACCCCATCGGTCTATTTGAGCGGTCCTGCCGGAAACTGCGCAATTACAAACTATGCCTGTCAGGCGACCAACTACGGTTGGAACGAGGCTGCCCACTCGCTCCAAAATGCGCTCTCACTGGGAATATCGGCAAATATCTGGTGGATAGATGTCGAGACAGGTGGTCCGTGGTCGACTGATATCCAGATCAATAACGCTGTTATAGCGGGATCGATGCAGTATCTACATTCTCAGGGAGCGCTTGTGGGAATCTACTCAACCGCTTATCAATGGCAACAGATCACTGGCGGACTCAGCCTTGGTACAGCAGTTGATCCACAACCAATTTGGATTGCCGCACCCGACTACCAGCAGGCCGCTTGCACAAACCAAACGCTCTGGTTTGCAGGAGGCACCCCTTGGCTTGTGCAAACAAACCAAAACTATACCTACAACGTGGGAATCGACTATGCCTGTTGATCACCCTGGACAACAATCCACTATTGAGAACCCCCCGACAGCGCCAGGCGCTCCTCGCTTTTCGCTGGTCAGTTGCTGGGGCTCCCTGAACTTATCGATGTTGACCGGACTCTGCGAATCGCCGGCTTAGTGTTTACTCTCGGGGCATATGGTCTCTGACGAATGCTCACGATGTCAGCCTATCTTGGGGATGTGATGCAAGAACTCCCGTGACGTCTTCGCCATTAGCACTATTCTTCCACACCTTTACGGACGGGGTTTGCCCCGTTGACCCATCAAGGTGACTGAAGTCGTTGTACGATACGAGCGTAGGCCGGAATTCCCCATTTCCGCCGGTCTCCACAATCCAGGTCGTAATTCCAGTTGGCTCAGATCCCAACCCCACACCCCTCGGTGAACCTCTAAGCCAGCGCTCCAGAGTGGCGTCAATTACGCCGTTGTGAGTGAAGGCAATCACAGTCTGCCCACGATGACGGTATACGATCCGAGAAAAGAAATCGACGACGCGAAGACTCATCTGATTCCAGCTTTCCCCTCCCAAAGCGATGGGAATTGACGGGTCGGCGAGCATATCCCGGCCCTGGTACTTCTCGGAAACCTCTTTCCAGGTGATTGCGTCAGTCACGCCAGGGTGAACCTCGCAGAGGTCGCACGAAGAACCATCGAGTGACAGCCCCATTGGCGAAAGCACAATAACCGCAGTCTCCTGCGATCGCCTCATGACGGAACTGTACGCTCCACCATAGGGAAACTGCATGTCAAATGGTGGATTATGCAGCCATCTCCTGGACAAACGTTCTGATTGAAAGACACCCTCAACGCTGAGTCCACGACATCCAAGGTGTCCACCGACTATTTGAATCTCAGTTGATCTGGATGCTCCATGTCTCACCAATACAAGTCGTGTTGCGGCCAATACATTCACTCCTAAAAAAGATAGCCTTAGAGAAGCCTCTCGACAAAGGACTGAAGTTGCCTCAAGTTCCTGCATTCATTCACGGAATCACAATATAGGCCATACTGCGTCATAATCGAATCACCCGTATCCCAGTACCCACTCGGCTCAGGATTCAGCCAATAGACCGCTCGAGCCTTCATTCGCACCGACGCCAACGCATGAGCCTTGGAAGAGTGGTAGTTATTTCGGGCGTCGCCGAGGAAGATTACTGAAGTCTTATGCGTGATCTCTTCACCCCACCTCTCAGCAAAGCTTTCCATGACACGGCCGTAATCGGAATGGCCGTCTGTCCATACCACTTTGGCCTTGGTGCTAACGAGCTTCATAGCGGCGTCAATTTCATCGCTGGTTTCGAATATGTCCGTCACCTCGTCAATCTCATCGATGAAGACAAAACTGCGAACCTTAGAGAACTGTTCAGAAAGTGCGTAGACCATAGACAATGTAAAGCGGGCAAATGAGGCCACGGAACCGGAGATGTCTGCGACTACGAAAAGTTCCGGCTTCCCAGGCTTCGGCTTATGGAATATCAGGTCCACTGGAACTCCACCGTTCGCAATCGATCGTCTAATCGTCTTGCGGAAATCAAGAGTGCCACGATGCCCCTTACGCCTTCGACGACCAAGACGTGAGGCCAGCTTGCGAACAAGTGGAGTTAAAGCGCGGTTTATTTCCCGTAACTCTTCGGCATTTGCATGCAGAAAGTCGATATCTTCGGGCAAAGTGGACCGCATTGTCCTGGCGACGGCATCCGCCCCTCTGTCGCTTACGATCCTGCGCCTGATGTCATCGCTTACCATCTTTCTCACCTTTTCCAAAGCGAGATCAACGTCATGGTTCAAAAGTTTCAGACCGAGTGAGTCGCTTGACTCCAACTGCTCGACGCGGGCATTAAAGAGAGAACTCTTGAGAGTGTCCAAATCAAGGTGTCTAAGAGTCTTGAAGGCATAGTAGACCCCTCCAACAGGCCTGCCGGGCTCCATTCCAGCGAATCTTGAAACAGCTGATGCTATGAGACTCTGGAGTTGCGAGTCATTACCGCTGAGAAGACTCTCCTTTATCTTTTCCCTCAGTTCGGCGTCAGCTATATCTTCAAATGACTCGCCACGCTCATCACTACCTCGGTTCTGGACATCAAGTGGCCCACCATACTCGTAGGTGCCTGGAGAAAAAAAGACCTCAAACAAATTGTCGAAAACCTTCTGGTGACTGTGGTCCTTGATCAATGTCGACGCCAAATACGCCTTCACCGCACCCCTGTCGGATATGTCGCAAGACATCAAGGCAGTACATGCGTCAAGTGATTCAAGGAGAGAGACCGGCACCCTGGCAGTTCTGAGGGCTTCCGAAAATTCAATTACTCGCTTTATCATCAATATTTCCTCTAGCTGGAGAGGATCGCCTTGCTGGCTTTCGCCATGTCGGAACGGTATTTGAGAAGCACATTCAGAGTGGACTTCACGACCGATTCATCTACCTCGTCAAGGCCAAGGCTAACCAGCGTCAGCGCCCAGTCAAGTGTCTCTGATATACTTGGGCGCTTTTTCAGATCGAGGTCACGCAATGAACCGACGAAGGAGACGATAGAATCAGCAAGCGCCCTCGACACCCCCGGTACCTTGGACAGAACTATCTCCATCTCCCGTTCTTTGTCCGGATAGTCAAGGAAGAGAAACAGACACCTGCGCTTGAGAGCCTCTGATAGCTCCCGGGTATTGTTCGAGGTTAGAAATACAAGGGGAACCTGATTCGCGACGATTGTTCCAAGCTCTGGAATAGACACCTGATAGTCACTTAGAACCTCCAGAAGCAACGCCTCGGTTTCAATTTCTACCCGATCCACTTCATCGATAAGCAGCACAACCGAATCTACTGCCCGAATTGCCTGCAATAAGGGCCGCTCCAAAAGAAACTCCTCTGAGAAGATGTTGGCTTCGACCTCACTCCAAGAGCTGCCCGTTCTGTCAGACTGGATGTGTAGGAGCTGCTTCTTGTAGTTCCACTCGTATAGAGCCTTGGATTCGTCTATGCCCTCATGGCATTGCAGCCTGATCAGCCGCGCTCCCAGTGCTTTTGCAGCACTCTTGGCGAGTTCGGTCTTTCCGGTACCAGCCGGACCCTCCACCAGCACAGGCTTTTTCAGGCGATCGGCGAGAAACAATACCGAAGAGATCTCTACACTCGGAAGGTACCCCACGCCCGCCAACATTTCGCCTACCTGAGCAGGCGAGCTGAAGCGGAATTGACCCATTGCTACCGTCACCCTCGCACCTGACCATTGCCTTCGATCACAAACTTCTCGGTCGTCAATTCGCGGAGCCCCATTGGACCCCTTGCATGAAGCTTTTGGGTGCTTATGCCAATTTCTGCGCCGTAGCCGACTTCACCGCCGTCCACAAACCGGGTTGACGCGTTTACCAACACCGCAGCGGCATCAACTTCTAAAATGAACCGCTTCGAAGCCAGATAGTCGTTAGTCAAAATCGCCTCGGAATGGCCGGAGCCGTACCTTCTAATGTGGTCAATTGCCTCGTCAAGCCCACTTACAGTTTTCACAGCAAGAATCAGGTCAAGAAATTCAGTGGCATAATCCATCTCGGTTGCCAAGGTGGACCTCTTCAGAAATCGCCGTGATGTCGGATCGGCCCGCAGTTCAACTGATGGCATTTTAAGCTCCAGTCTCGGGAGAATCTGCTCTGCCACCTTCTCGTGAATCAAAATGGTTTCGACCGCATTGCAGACGGAGGGTCGTTGAACCTTGGCATTAGCAATGATTTCCACAGCCATATTGAGGTCTGCCGACTCGTCCACATAGATATGGCAATTTCCATCACCGTCGATCACGTAAGGCACCGTTGCGCTCTCTATGATCGCCGATATCAAAGAGGGGCCACCCCGGGGGATCAGACAGTCAATGTAGCCATGAAGCCTCATGAACTCCAAAGCCGACTCCCTGGATATATCTCTGACCAAAGTCACCGCAGCCGCAGGTAGACCCACTCCGACCAAACCATCTGACAAAATGCTAGAAATCTCGGTATTCGAGTTGATTGCCCCCGAAGAACCTCTGAGAAATGCTGCGTTACCGCTTTTGAGACAAAGAGCGGCGGCGTCAGACGTGACGTTAGGCCGATTCTCGTAAATTATTCCGACGACACCGAGAGGCACCCTTACCTTGCGGATATTGAGCCCGTTGGGTCGAACCCAACCTTGAGCAATCTCTCCCACTGGATCGGCAAGAGCCGCGACGTCTCTCAGCCCAACTGCCATCGACTCGATACGGGACCGATTCAGCATCAGTCTATCAATCACAGTTTCTGAAGTTCCAGCTTTACGCGCATTGGAAATATCTAGAGAGTTAGCCTCGAGGATCCTGTCAGCGCTGGCAGTCAGAAGTCCTGCGCAGACAATAAGAGCCTCGTTTTTTTGTGCCGTGGAAGCAAGAGCAATAAGCCGCGCGGCATCCTTCACCTCTTGGGCTTGGGCCAAAAGGGTAGGCTTCGGATCTTCTCTTGTTGAACCACGAGCTGCGTCAGACATTGTGTACCTACTTTGTAAAGACGACTGAAGTCATTGCGTGCTTCAGCATCTAATTAGACCAATACAACCAAATCATCCCTATGAACCAGGATACTTGAATGACTTTGATTTCCGGGAACCGACGAAGGGCTTGTCGAACGAAGATCATCAGATGACACCCTTACCAGGCCTCTGGCAACAACACGGCCCGAAAGATCACAAATCTCCACTGCATCGTCTTCGAGGAATACACCGTCGAAAGACCGGACACCAACGCTGAGCAGAGACTTCGAATTCTTCACAACCGCTTTAACTGCACCGTCGTCAACAAAAACCTTGCCAACTGGTGGATTTGCAAAGGCTATCCAGAGCTTGCGGGCACTAAGGCGGGTTTGTCTTTTGTTAACGAAGGTACCAAGACCAGGCTTTCTGTCACAAGCCTCAACCAACACCAAATCCCGACTTGCACTTGCTATCAGCACGTCGACGCCAGACCAGGAGGCGATCGAAGCTGCCTGGAGTTTGGATGCCATCCCGCCGGAGCCGCGTTCAGTTCCTGGACCGCCGGCCGCCTCCCTGATAACCTCCGATATCTCGTCAATCTCTTCGAGCAGAGATGCGGCCGCATCGACCCGTGGATCGGAAGTATACACGCCAATCTGGTCGGTCAGAAGAACAAGAAGATCGGCCGTGATGAGATTTGCCACCAGCGCTGCAATTCGGTCATTGTCTCCGAAACGGATCTCGTCGTCCGCCACTGCATCGTTTTCGTTAATAACCGGCACGACACCAAGCTCCAGCAGCTTCTCCAAAGTCTGCCTTGCATGAAGATACTGCTGCCGATTTATGAAATCCAATGGAGTCAGAAGAACCTGACCAGCAATCAATCCAAACTCACCAAGAGCTTGGTTATAGGCTGCCATCAGACGAGACTGTCCAACGGCCGAAATCGCCTGGAGGACGCTCAGGTCAGACGGTCGCTTGTCGATGATACCTAGCGTGTTGAGCCCGGAAGCAATGGCGCCAGAACTCACGATGACAACCGAGTTTCCGCTGTCACGAATCGTGGAGATCTGGGATGAAATTGACCTAAGTGTATCGAGAGCGATAGACCCGTCCGTACTCGTAACAGAGGAGGATCCAAGCTTCACTACGACTCGCATTCGAATCCTCCTACAAACTCTCCTGGTAGTCAAAACTGAAGCCAGCGATTCGGACCTCGTCTCCGTCACGCGCACCGCTGCGCTTCAAAGCTCTGTCAACACCTAGTTTCTTAAGACGTGTTTGAATATAGTCGATGGCCTCGGGGGTTGTGATGTTTGAGAGGGCAACAGTCCTTTCCACAGCTCTACCTTTGACTCGGAACGCTCCGTCGGCGTCTCTCAGTATCTCAAAATTTTGCGGCACGGGGCGATGGATCACAATCTCTTCCGAAGGAGCCACTTCAGCCACCTTCCTTGCCCTGACGATCGCGGCCATCTCAGCAATTAGATCTTTGATACCGTTTCCAGTGGTTGCGGAGATTGCCAGGCTGACTACTCCCCTATCCAAGAGGTCATCGATTACTGCGGCATCGACACAATCCGACTTCGACAGAACAACCAATCTTGGCCTGTCGAGGAGTTCCGACATGTAAGCCCCAACCTCTCTGATCAGAACCTGTACCTGATTCTCGGCCTCCATTGGCGCATCTGGCGATGGATCGACAAGTACCAACAAAGCTTTTGCCCGTTCAATGTGTCTCAGGAACTCATGCCCAAGCCCCCTGCCTTCACTGGCCCCCTCAATCAAACCGGGAATATCCGCCACTACGAACTCGGAGTAGTCCACCCTGTCTCCCACTCGAACGACCCCAAGATTTGGCACTAGGGTCGTGAACGGATAGTCGGCTATCTTTGGCTTTGCCGCGGAAATCACCGAAATCAGGGTCGATTTGCCGACGTTTGGAAAACCTATGATGGCGACATCAGCTGCGAGCTTGAGCTCGAGATTGTACCAAAACTCCTCACCCGTCTCGCCCTGTTCGGCAAAGCTTGGAGCCC
This sequence comes from Actinomycetes bacterium, assembly GCA_021777475.1. GTDB lineage: Bacteria > Actinomycetota > Acidimicrobiia > Acidimicrobiales > Acidimicrobiaceae > SCQM01. The sequence goes on from JAJYDM010000054.1 coordinate 7,410, forward strand.
GCTTAAAGTTTGACAAGAATCGTGCGTTGCCGCGACCGCCTTGTCCACCCTGCGCCGCCAACCACCTGGCGCCATTCGTGTCGAGATCGACAAGCACCTTGTCATCAAGATCCTTCACAACGGTTCCAACCGGAACCTCCACGACGATGCTTTTGCCGCTAACGCCATGTCTTTTCTTTCCCGCCCCATGGGATCCACTCTCAGCCGCCTTGTGAGGAAAATCGCGAAAGAGGAACAACGAAGTCGTATTTTCGGAAGCTTGCAGCCAGACACTTCCCCCGTGGCCGCCATCACCCCCATCCGGGCCGCCTTTGTCTACATGTGCTTCTCTCCGGAATGAGATAGAACCAGCTCCGCCGTCGCCAGCCTTGACATGGATTTGTGCTCTATCGACAAAATTTGACATAAATCCTCAAAGTAAAAAGACCCCGGACACTCTGCAAAAGCAGATATTCCGAGGTCTGACAGGTATGTGATCTAGAAATATGAATATGAGCAAATATTTTAGTTGGCTACGACATCACTGACGACATCAACCACCCGGCGACCGCGACGGTCACCAAACTTGACTTTTCCCTCAGAGGTGGCAAAAAGCGTGTCATCTCCGCCCCTTCCCACGTTAACTCCAGGATGGAACTTCGTCCCGCGCTGACGTACAAGAATGGAGCCAGCCTTGACCACCGTACCGTCGAAAATCTTGACACCAAGTCTCTGAGCCTGAGAATCCCGGCCGTTTCTAGTTGAGCCACCGCCCTTTGTCTTTGACATCTAAACTCTCCTTGGAGTCTTTTTTTAAATCCTTGCAATCGAATAAGTCCGGCGAGGATGAACCCTGAAATTACCTACCTGCTGATTCCGGTAATTTCGACAACCGAATACTTCTGTCTGTGTCCCCATTTACGACGGTACCTGGATTTTGATCGGTACTTGAAGCCGACAACTTTCGGCCCCTTAGCCAGACCAACCACTCTTCCAGTCACCGAAGCACCGTCAAGGCCAGAACCCTCGGTTATCACGTTCTCGCCATCCACAATAAGGATGGGCTTGAACGTAACGTCACTTCCTTCGTCAACATTGAGCAACTCAACGTTGACTACCTGTCCCTGAGAGACTTTTTCTTGCTTGCCACCTGTTGTGATCACCGCATACATAGGTGTAACAGTGTACCTGCACTAAAGGAGAGATGGGTCAAAAATCAGACCTCTTCCTTCACAAGTTGGACAAACTGTGGAAAAAGATTCCACCAGCCCTTCTGAAACCCTTTGCCTCGTCATCTCGACCAGACCCAGCTCTGACATCTCAAATACCTGTGTTTTGGTCTTGTCACGTGCCAGAGCATCGCGAAAAGCACGCATTACATCCTCTTGATTGGCCTTGATCATCATGTCGATGAGGTCGATTACGATAATACCGCCAATGTCACGGAGGCGGAGTTGCCGAGCTACCTCTTCCACGGCCTCAAGATTGTTCCTGTGGATGGTCTCCTCCAGCGAGTGCGACCCGACGTTCTTACCCGTATTGACGTCGATCACGGTCAATGCCTCTGCCCTGTCGATAATAAGGGAACCTCCCGAAGGGAGCCAGACCTTTCGCCCCAACGCCTTGTGCAACTGTTCGTGAACATGGAACTGCTCAAAAAGAGGAAGCGCACGCCTCTCTACATCATAGAATTCAACCCGGTCGGCCAGTTCAGGCGATATCGACGAGACGTACATGGACACCTCTTCATATAGATCGCGATCATCGATAATGACTCCCCGGTAGTTGCGGTTGAATTCCTCGCGGATTACCCTTACCGCCACCTGAGGTTCCTGATACAGAAGCGCCGGAGCGTGTGCGACCCTGGCCCGTTCCTCAATTCTGGTCCACATTCCGATTAGATGGTCAGTGTCGCGCCTCAGCTCATCCGCGGTGGCTCCCTCAGCGGCAGTGCGCACGATCAACCCAAATCCGGCTGGCTTGATATCGTCTAGTATCCGGCGTAACCTTTTACGCTCATCCTCCGGAAGCCGCTTCGAGATCCCATAGCTCTCAGAGTTGGGTATCAGCACCAGGAAGCGACCAGGAAGCGAGACCTCTTGTGTCAGCCTCGCACCCTTCGTACCAATCGGATTCTTTGTAACTTGGCACACGACTGTTTGCTTGGGCCGAAGAAGCTGCTCAATCCTAACCGATCGCTGATCGGCATCCAGAAGATCTTCCCGCTCGTACCTTACGTCACCACGATACAAGACAGCATTCTTCGGAGTTCCGATATCCACGAATGCTGCTTCCATTCCCGGAAGTACATTGGTCACTCTTCCAAGGTAGATATTTCCATCGATGGCGTTGGGATCGGATTCCGACTTGGAAACGTAGTGTTCGATTAGGGTCCGACCCTCAAGAATTGCAATCTGGGTAACGCCATCATGGACATGGACGCACATTAGATACCGGCCGACGGGCCGTCCATTTCTCTGTCTTCCGAACCTTTGGTGAGCCCGTCTGGGAGATTTGGTCTCCACCCCGGCAAGCTCGGAGATAAACTCATCAGTCTTGTATTGAACTGGACCCTTGGAAAGGATCTCCTCGCGCTCCTTCGAACCGAGGATCCCCAGACGCTTCCTCTTCTCGTTGGATCCCCCGCCTTCCCTCTTGCCCTGTGGTGAGGCCCCGAACGAAGACCGTAGACGGTTAATGTAACCGGGAGAACCCTGCTGCGTCTCAATTGGCAAAGATTCAACTACAACCGGTTCAGCTTCCCGAGCTGCAGGTGGACGGTACCCTCGCCTAGGGGAACGGTTTCTCCTTGGAGGAGCACTGGCTTCAGATGAAGCAGTGGTGCTAACTTGAACTTCTTTGTCAACATTGCCTTGACCGCTTTGAACTACCTGTCCGTCAGGCTTCCTGCTAGGCCCGCTGTGACGACGCCTCCTCTGGCCTGAACTGCCAGAACCTCTTGCCTGGTCCTCTGATGAACCCTGAGTTGACCTCGCACCATCGTACGAGGAATTCTTGTCTGCCATACGGCATCACCCTTCTAAATCTTGTTTTGCCGGAAGCGCGCGTAGAAAAAGACTCTTCGAAACTCGAAACGAATCTTTCATCCACACTGTGAGAAATTAGCGCGCTACCTGACCCAGAAACCGAGCCAGTACCTGGCTCGAGAGATCCTTCTGATGCCGCACAAGGCTCGTGTCGACGGCGTTCTTCACTTATCTCACGTCCATACGTGTAGGTCGCAAGTAGCACCAAGCCAAAGAAATAACCGAAGTCGTGCCAGTTGATCAGCATTTGTACACCAGTTTAGCCGCTATTAAGGCCAACTGCTTGCCTTAGTCGGACTGGAGTTGATCCATTAGCACAACCCGGGTTACCTAAGGTTGCCGTCAAGATATCAACCAACGACAATTGCATTGCCGGCCTTCAGCATTACCTCGCCTGTGAAAACTCCCTAAGTGGAACGCGAGAAAGCAGGTGCACTCTCCTTGCGTCCATTGGAATCACCAATTCACGTAAGCTATCCAGCAGGTGAGACTGGCGCGCCAGCGGCGGGCACACCGAAGTTGGAGGTGTTGGACATTCCCGGAGCCAGATGGGGTAAGCCAAATGTGCTGGAGCCAATCGGATGCTGAATCAGGTAATCGAAGATTGTCCTTACCACCGGGGCTGCCGCACTTGCGCCGAACCCACCGTTCTTAATCACCGCAGCGATAACATACTTTGGCTTCTGAACCGGTCCGAATCCGACGAACCACGAGTTTGGTTCCTTTCCCGTCACTGATGCAGTTCCGGTCTTGCCTGCCAACGGGAACGTACTGAACGGAAAGCCGACAAATGTGCCTCCCGCTGTTCCACTCGAGCTCTGGACAGCACCCTCGAACCCCTTGAGCATCGCCTGGCGATCAGCCGGGGAAAGCAGTACATGGCCTTCCACCACAGGGGTAAACTTCTTTATCAGCTTTCCCGACGGACTGACAATGCCGCTGGCAATCTGTGGCTGGTACCTAGTGCCACCGTTTGCAAAAGTAGCGTATGCATTCGCCATCTGGATCGGAGTGATCAGAGTCTCTCCCTGGCCGAAAGCCATTTCAAGCTGATCAGCTGTGTACCAGGTGTCGAAGGGATACGCAGCTGGAAACTTCTTGTGAAGAAGGGCCCTGGTGGCCGGCGAGTCAACTAGGCCTGCCACCTCACCAGGCAGGTCAACCCCCGTAAGCTGACCCCAACCATATGCGTTCGCGACCTGCTGAATCGGGTCCTGACCGTACTTGCTCTGATTCGCGTAGAACATGTACCCAAGGTTATAGAAAAAGACGTCATCCGACGCGGCCAAAGCCTGCGTAATGTTCAGAAGTCCCAGACGCTCTCCACCAGAGTTGTGAAAAGAACACATTCCCGAAGTACAGTTAGGAATGGTGAACAATCCAGTGTCGTAGTAGTAGTAGCTGGGACTAATCAGGCCAGTCTTCAGTGCAGCAGTTGCTGTTGCCAGTTTGAATGTTGAACCGGGAGTGTACTCGCCGGCGATAGCCCTATTGATGAGCGGATAGTTCGAGCTTGGCGAGGTAAGCGTCTTGTACTCCGATGTTGTAATACCCCCTACCCAAACGCTGGGGTTGTACGTTGGAAAGGACGACATCGCCAGAATCTGACCGTTGTTAGGATCTTCAACCACAACGGCCCCTGTCAGCTGTGGATAGTAGAGATGGAAGTAGCTATCGTAAGTGCCCGACAACCGCTTGATCTCACTTGCAAGAGCGTTGTCCACCACCTGCTGCAGATTAAGATCAAGCGAAAGCTCGAGATTGTCGCCGGGCACCGGGGCAGTCTGCGAAAGGGTACCAAGCACCTGTCCAAAAGCGTTGACCTCAAGCTTTGAAACTCCTGGCTTTCCCCTCAGATACTGTTCAAAACTGAGTTCAACGCCTGACTTTCCTATGGCATCTCCGGGCTGATATCCCTGTTTTGACAGCGTCTTCAGCTGAGACTGGGAAACCTGGCCTACATAGCCGAGAACCTGTGCCGCCGTGGTATTTTCCGGGTAAACCCGCTGGGTTGTCAGCTGGTAAGACACCCCGGGGAATTGAGACTGATGCTCCGAAATGTAGATGATCTTGTCCTTCGAGACTCCCTGAGCAATTGGAACGGGCTCATACGGGGAATACTCAAGATTTGTCAATGAGCTCTTGATCGAACTAACCGAAATACCTAGGACCTTGGAGATCCTTGTTATGACAGAAGGGTGCTGAGCCGCTATCTGCGGCGAGAGAGTCACCGACTCAATGACCTTGTTTCCAACCAGCAAATTCCCGTTTCGATCGGTAATCAACCCTCTCGGGGCCGCCTCGACAACCTGCCGGACCTGATTCGCCACTGCCTGGGCCTTGTAACTGGAACTCTGAAGCACCTGCAACGCGTAAAGACGGGCGAACATGGCACAGAAGATCGCTGCCACCGCGAACCCAATCACCCTGACTCTAGCTTTATCATTTGGACCGCGAGAACTTGCCCTTTTAAATGTGCGCTTTGCCAATCAAACTCCTTGCAAGTCGCGCTGAGTAATCCAATTACGCTAGCGTCGAATCACCGGTGGCCGGGAACTTAGCTCTCTCGAAGCGAAAGCCCACTTCGCAAGAGGGACCATGAACACCGACAAGATGGCGTTTGTGATGGCCACCACCAATACGACTTTAACTAAATGTATGTGAAGAAGCTGACCAAATCCAAGCAGCCTTGAAGCTATCTCATAAGCAAGCTCTCCAGCAGCACTCAACAGCGAGGCCAAAGCTGCGTTAATCATCCACGGACCTATGAAAGTCCCCTTCTCAGTTTCACCGGCGATATAACCGATGAGACTATAGACAAGGGCGGACAACCCGAACGGCGTGAGCAAGAAACCATCCGTCAACAGCCCAACAATAAACCCAATTACGGCTCCAGCTTCGCGACCTTCGCTGAAACCACCACAAATGACCAATAAGAGGGGTAGATCGAGGTGAACTCCAAAGAACTGAACAGAGTTCAGTATTGAGTGCTGCAGTACGATGACGGTCATTATCACAAGGGCAGACCGAAGAAGCCGCATACGCATTAGCCACCCCCGCCCGGAAGCCAATCAAGGACCTTCACAAACTGCAGATGCGCAAGATCGACCATTGGGGTAATCGTCACCTGCTCCTGCAGGGAACCCAAGTTGGAAGAGTATTTGGCGACATCGCCGACCGGAAGGTTTGGTGGGAATATTCCGCCCTGCAGCCCAGAGGTGTAGGTTGGTTCGCCCACGTATAAAGGTGTACCCGGGTCTACGAGTTCCACCCTGATGCTACTGTACGAGCCTATTCCTACCGCCAATCCAACCTGATTTGAGGAACCCAGCGTTACCCCGACTGATGACGAGGGGTCTGAAATTAGCAAAACTGTGGAGTTAGAACGCGTCACCGAGACGACCCGACCTATAAGCCCGAGAGCTGCGACAACCGGTTCGCCAACCTTGACTCCCTCCGAGGAGCCTTTGTCTAAATTCAAGGTCATCTGCGTATTTGATGGCGAATAGCCGTCCACAACCGCGCTAATGGACTTCAGACCCTGCGCAAATGGTATATTCGCCAGGCTGGTCAATGCCTGAACTTCGCTTTGAAGGCGATTCGCCGTGCTCTCTTTGTTTCTCAAAGTAGAGATCTTGTCCTGAAGGATTGCATTCTGTTTCTTCAGAGAAGAATAGTTGAAA
>JAJYDM010000055.1 GCA_021777475.1 Actinomycetes bacterium
CTTCTCTCCGATGCGAATGTAGTTGCGAAATCCGTCCGCGTTCGGTTCTAGCACGGCAAAGGACTCGACGTCGGTTTGTTCCTGAGAAGCATCGGTGCGGCCCGGACTAAATGGCACTCTGACAACATGTCCGGCACGGGCAGCTGCTTGCTCAATTGCGGCGCACCCGCCAAGCACGATAAGATCGGCAAGTGATACCCTCTTTCCACTAGCCTGCGATCTATTGAACTCCTCCTGTATGGCAGTGAGTTTCCGCAGTACTTCTGCTAAGGTATTGGGGTTGTTGACGTCCCAATCCTTCTGAGGCGCGAGCCGGATCCTGGCCCCATTGGCCCCTCCCCGCATATCGGTAGCCCTAAAAGTTGCCGCCGAAGCCCATGCGGTCGAAACCAGCTCGGGAATCGACAGTCCTGATGCCAGGATTTCCCTCTTGAGGGTGACGATATCCTCCTCGGTAACAAGTTCGTGGCCAAGGTGTGGCACGGGATCTTGCCAAAGTTGTGGCTCTGACGGTACAAGTGGGCCAAGGTAATGTGAAAGCGGGCCCATGTCGCGATGAATCAGCTTATACCAAGCCTTTGCAAACGCTTGAGCAAACGCTTCTGGGTTCTCCTGAAAACGCTTCGCAATAGGTCGGTATATGGGATCAACCTTCAGGGCGATGTCCGTGGTGAGCATGGTCGGTGCATGCCGTTTTGAGGGATCATGAGCATCTGGAACGGTCCCTTGCGCTTCAGGATCCTTTGGCTTCCACTGCTTCGCTCCCGCTGGGCTCGTTGTCAGCTCCCACTCATAGTTGAAGAGATTGTCAAGGAAACCATTGTCCCATTGCACAGGGTTTTTGGTCCATATGCCCTCAACTCCGCTAGTGTAGGTGTCGTCGCCTTTCCCGGATCCAAATGTGTTCTTCCAACCCAGTCCCTGCTCCTCAAGTGGAGCTCCCTCGGGTTCAGGTCCGAGGTAATTGTCCGGATCAACTGCGCCGTGGAACTTACCGAAGGTGTGCCCACCGGCGATCAACGCAAGAGTTTCCTCGTCGTTCATGGCCATCCGGGCAAAGGTCTCTCGGATGTCTTTCGCCGCGGCGAGTGGATCAGGATTACCGTTCGGACCCTCAGGGTTGACGTAGATTAGGCCCATCTGGACCGCTCCAAATGGCTTGGCAAGCTCCCGATCTCCGCTATAGCGTTCGTCGCCGAGCCAGGTGTCCTCGGGTCCCCAGTTGGCATCTTTCTCGGGTTCCCAAATATCTACCCGACCGAAACCGAAGCCAAAGGTCTTGAAACCCATCGACTCAAGCGCAACGTTGCCGGCAAAGATGATGAGGTCAGCCCATGAGATCTTCAGTCCATACTTCTGTTTGATCGGCCACAGTAACCTGCGTGCTTTGTCTAGATTGGCATTATCGGGCCAGCTGTTAATGGGGGCAAAGCGCTGATTGCCCGTACCACCCCCACCTCGACCGTCCGCGATCCTATATGTGCCAGCACTATGCCACGCCATACGAATAAAAAGCGGCCCATAGTGCCCGAAGTCGGCGGGCCACCAATCCTGAGACGTCGTCATAAGCTTAATCAAATCCCGCTTCAACTCCTCGACATCAAGAGTCTTAAAATGCTCCTTGTAGTTGAAGTTCTTGCCCAAAGGATTGGATAGGGGAGAGTGCTGGTGCAGGATATCGATATTCAGTTGGTTGGGCCACCAGTCCCGATTCGACTTACTTCCTAGAGCGGTATGAACCACTGGACACATATTGTCGCCGTCACTGTCGGACACTTTGCTTCTCCTTGAGTCTTACTGAATGACGTCGAGAGCCAGTTACTTCCTTATCCTTCCTGGATCGTAAGGTGCGCCTGCTAAGCGGGAGGGTGGAACACTACCAGCGACTCCCGCCTGACTCTCCTTCTAGGGTTCCTACCTCGAAGGTGATCATCCGACGTCTTTCACTATTGCAATAGACCTACAGTAGCGGATGGCTCGGCTCTAAGCAATGATCTATTCCATTGTAGACGTTGAAGTGGTTCGGCATTTTGAACTTTCCGGCGAAGACTTTGTGTACCTGCAACGTAGCGCACGACTTCGAACCCTACTAATTTCCGAGGAACACGCAAACCAGTTCGCCTCAGCAATGGCCGCTCTCACCGGATGAACTTCGGGCGAGGCCAAGGTATACCGTCCAGCGAATTTTGTCGGCTCTCCCTCGGAACTCGGCCGAGGCCAGCATAAATCAGTTACGTCTGACCTGGAATTAGTTTGGCGAATACCGTATCCCAGATGGTTATCTAATTTGATTCCTGACCAAGCGGATACTTCGCTCTCGCTATTATTAAGTCGCTTCTTCCGCTCAATGCGGCAGACAGAAGCAGGTCAATTTGGTTGTGCAGGATCCGATAACGGCCTTTATCGGGAATGACTACCGGGATTAGTATGACGATTTGATGGTCAATTGAATTGCGAATCTCATCAATATAGTTAACTAGTGGTGTAACGATGGAAGAGTAGTCACTTTCAAGTATCTCTAGGTGGACTCCGGGGTTCCATTTCATCCACTCTTGGGCGATATCACCTTTTGAAGAGAGTTTTGAATTCTGAGACTCATCCGATGTTGGGCTGGTGTTATGTACGTAAACGGCAATCGCCTCCTGCCCAAGAGATAACGCTTCACCTATCGCGTATTGGGTAAGTTTCGAGATTTGCGAAATAGGAACTATCACCGTTGTTTTTTGGGATTTCGGTTTGGATGGCATTATGTCTGCTTGCAGGGTTGTATCTACTCTTTGGTAGTAATTGTTGATGCGTAAAAAAAGCAGAATGACTGACGGGACCGCGATAACTACGATCCACGCGCCATTTAGGAACTTGGTGTAAAGGAAGATCAAGGTAGAGATCCCGGTTACCGCTGCACCAAAGGCATTGATCGCCACTCGAAATTTCCATCGATTCGGCCTGGTCCGCTTCCAATGGATCACTAACCCTGTTTGCGCAAGGGTGAAGCCGGTGAAGACGCCAATCGCAAACATGGGAATGAGGTTATTTGTGTTGCCGTTGACCCCGACAAGAAGCAGTGCTGAGAAAAAGGCAAGAGTCCATATACCTGCCGAGAAGACTTGGCGGTCTCCTCTCAGTGCAAATCTATGTGGCAAGAAGTTATCCTGGGCCAAAAGACTCGCCAATATAGGAAGTCCTCCAAATGAAGTATTTGCGGCGAGCGCTAGGACCAATGTAACAACGAGCGACAGTGATATAAATGCGAAATTACGACCAAGCGCTATGACCATGATTTGGCTCAACACCGTTTGGTGAGCATTTGGGAATATGTGAAAGCGACTTGCGAGCGAAGCTAGACCGATCAGCATGCTACCTAATATCAGACCAAGGAGCATCTCGGTCTTTTTAGCCCTCGTTACTCGCGGTTCCTTGTATAACGGTACACCGTTTGCTATCGCTTCGACACCGGTCAGAGCACTACACCCGGCAGAAAACGCTTTGAGGATTAAAAGAATCCCGAGGGTCTGTGAGGACTTCGATGGGATATGGAATGTCGAATTCCTGGCGGAAAGCGCCAGAGGATGGACCAGTCCTAGCACAATTACGACATAGATACCGAAGATAAATAGTGCCGTCGGCAGCAAGAACACCCTTGCTGTCTCTCCAAGTCCCCTCAGATTCATTAGCGTAAGTATTGCAAGCACGACCAGACATAGGGGAACGGTTTGGGGTGCCAGTGCTGGAAACGCCGACGTAAGAGCACTGACTCCTGCAGCGATCGAAACAGCCACGGTGAGCGTGTAGTCGACTACTAGCGAGGCCGCTGCAAGCAGACTAACGTCTCTGCCCAGGTTGGCTTTCGAAACAGCGTACGCCCCTCCGCCGGTCGGGTATGCCTCGATAACCTGTCGGTAAGAGGTTACCAAAACTGCAAGCAGAATAACGATGACAATAGTGATCGGTACCATGGCGTTCAACGCAGTCGCCCCGCCTACCGCCAGGACACTCAGCAGAGCTTCTGGACCGTAGGCCACCGATGTCAACGCGTCGAGGGAAAGTGCTGAGAGGCCTTCAATCGGATTGATCCGCTCCTTTGCGGATTCGGATGTTCGAAGTGGTCGACCAACTAATAATCGCCAGAGGTTGAGAGGGCCCTTGGTTGAACTGGTTGAGGTGGATCCTAATTTTCTTACAACTGGTCTATCTTTGCTAGAGTTGGGATTAGTGGCGAAGGCGGCGTTGCGCCGTTTGGACTGGTTAGCCATTGCCACCTAATGCTAGCCATTTCGTCGGCATCGCTGGACCCAACTGGTCCTTCTACGAACTAGCCGTAGTCATGAATCGGGGAATTGCAAATTTCGTCGATGCTAAGTCGAAGAAAAATGCGGCTCCATGATGGCCAATGAGCTTCACGAGTAAAACGAAAGCGACAACAACCAGTACCCTGCGAGAATCCTTATCTCGCAGGGTATCCGGTTTTGTTCTGGCCTCGAAGTCTTTTGCTGGCGGGGAGTGCGGGGGTCACCGCCCTACTTGCAAAATTAGTAATTTTGAACTTATGACCACCTGAGGCCAGAGACAAGTTTTACCGGGCCACTTTTCCCAAAGGAAGTATCTCCCTGTGGTATTGGGAATGCCAGATATCAGCGGCTGCCTTGTAAAACGCAACTAGAGCAAAGGTGATCCCAACCCAACCGCTGAACTTTCCTATGCCAGCATTGCCTGTCCAATTGGATATAGCTGAGCAAGTAAGGGCGATGGTTATAAGCCCGAAAATTAGGGCTAGTACCTTTTCAATCTTCAGCGACCCAATAAAAAATATGAAGGTCATCAATGCATAGCAGGCCACAAAGAGTCCAAGGGCCTTTCCTCCATCGGTGCCTGCCCGAGGGGCGTAATAGCCGATCCAGAGCCCAAGTATCATCCAGAAACCACCATATGTCCCAAACACAGCCACCGTGAAAGTGTTCCCGCGCGGATATTCGAGCCCGGCCACCAGTACCTGGATCAGGCCAGAGAGTACGATCCCAACCGGGATGATAATCGCAACACCTTTTGCTCCGATCAGCCCAGCGTTAATGAAGTTGAGTATAAGTGAGCCGACCGCAAACGCTAATACTCCAAGTGGACCCGGGTCGGCATGGTGTGTTGGCTTACTGACAACTTGCGAGTGACTGGACTGCAGTGCGCTGTCCACTGCCTTTTCAATAATGCTCACCTAAGAGCCTCCTTTTTTAAACTTCGTCTCCGAGAATCTGGTGACCCGATGAGTGTATATGACGAAAGTCACAGGTGCAAACATGGCATGCAAACATGTATGACACGTATACAAATTAATAAGTTCCGCACATCGAGATCTGCCTGTGCTGGTGGCTCGGGCTGAAATCCACCATTTATTCGAATACCACCTTTTTGACCTTATGTAATTCTTGGCGCCAGATCATCCGGGGTCTCCCAGTGACGTCGGAACAGAAGAGACGGATCGTTACCTGGATTTCGAATTGAGAGACCTTGTCGCGTAATTCCAGGTCGAAGGGGCGTGGAGTCAAACAATTACAATTTAGACATGCTTACATCTGCGCTTTTCGAGCATTATTTATGGTGTACTTCTGTACCTTTGGTCCTGGGGAGAGTGCGAAGAAGGTGTGTCTCAAATGGGGTGACTACCCGCTGCTTTTTTGAATTTTCCACTTATTGGCGACTAAAGGCTTAGACAATTTTACATTTCTTGGCGGTCGGAACTTTGGTATCGAGTGAATACCAGCCTGTAGCATGTAGCTTTTAGCTGTGTCTAAAGAGGGTTAAGTTGGAGATCGGTTCAAATTTCGGTGGTGTCCTAAGGACAGTGTCTATAGCGGATGCATTAACTGATGACCTGCGTTCAAAGGTTCTCGATGGCGCCTTTCCGCCAGGATCGACGATCACTGAAACCGATGTGGCCGCAAATTACGGCGTATCAAGGCCCACAGCAAAGGCAGCAATTGTTTCGCTTGTACACAGTGGACTTCTTAGGCGAGAAGCGAACAAGCCGGCATTCGTTCCGCGATTGACCCGAGGAGACGTAGAAGATCTTTACTTCGTCAGAATCAACATCGAAGCGTCGGTAGTTGGTTACCTCGCCGAGATGGGGATTATTCCCCAGGGAGCCTCAAAGGCAGTCACTCAGTTGGCTGAAATAGATCATGACGCTCCTCCTTCGACTTTTGTTGCTGCAGATCTGGCGTTTCACCGAAGCCTGGTGGATGCGGCCGAGAGTCCAAGACTTTCAACCCTCTATGGGCAACTCCTAGGAGAGATTCATCTATCAATGGTCCAAGCACGATACGCACTTGGTCAAGAGCGTATAGTTGGTGAACATGGGGCAGTACTCAATGCTCTTGAAAAGGGGGATGGAGAGGCTGCGAAGGCATTGCTGAGTGAGCATCTGACTGGTGCCTGTGAAGCGCTCAGCAAGGTATTTGATCAATTCAATTGATCGATGCATGCTTTTCGGCGAGTCATGGTTGGAGCTTTTTGAAAATGTTTAATAGGCGATCGGTCCCAAGATAGTGATGCTGTTAGATAAACACTTTCCAATGCAGGTCTTCTCAAATCTGCGATAGAAAGTACTGGGTCATGGCCGTCTGAGAGCGATTTTTGAGTGCGTTCTGCGGATCAAGGTAGGAGTTCTGCGGCGAGTCCTCGCAACTCTTGGGCGCCAAAGCAGTGCCGTGAAGATGATAGGACCTATTGCCTAGGGTAACTGCTGGCTCCCAACATTCTCTGCAACCCAAAGTGAGATGTTTGCCCACTTGATTTCTTGAGGCGGATAGTAGTTGGTTACACCGCCGACGGTTAATTAGCCACCGTTGTTGTAGATCTCGGGTGCGGACATGGCCGGGGCCAAACCCCAGGCCGCAAGGTAGTTTGGGCTTTGATACCAACTACCCGAATCGCATGAATTGTCGACCCTTCATCCGCCGTGGCGAGCCTCAAAGTTTGGCTGCTCGGATGGGAGCCGCCCGATGAACTCCGATTACTCTAAAGTGACTTGCACCGTACTAGCGAGGTTTCCTAATGCGATTCGTCTGAGCCGTTTCCCCAAAGCGCAAAGCCGACGCTGAGCAGGTTCCCAAAACCCCAGGGACTCATCAAGGATTCTTCGCCTAGGTCGAGGCGTTGTTCATTATCCTGCAGAAATTTTAGATAGCTGATCGAGAAGGATTAATAAAGAGGAGCCATCGACATGCAAAGACTTGGATACAAGGTGGTCGGTCCTGACGACGGGCCACCACTCATACTTTCGAATTCCTTGGGAACCACTATGAAGATGTGGAGTCCCCAGCTGGATCATTTGAAACAACACTTTCAGGTAATTCAATACGATACACGTGGCCACGGGAGTAGCTCCTCTCTTCCGGGACCGAGCTCAATAAGTGAGCTGGCGGAGGACGTGATACGACTAGCAGACGAACTGGAAATTTCCCGGTTCAGTTTTGTCGGACTTTCCTTGGGTGGAATGACCGGAATGTATCTTGCATCGATATTTCCTGACAGAATTGACAAGCTTGTGTTGTGCTGCACATCTCCGAGAATGGCGAACACTGCATCTTGGGACGAGAGGGCCAAATTCGCACGAACAAAGGGAACGCGTGCCTTGACTCCTCAGCTTTTGCAACGCTGGTTCACCCCTCGCTTTGTAGATGATACGCCCCAGCTCGCAGATTTTCTTGAAGAGATGCTCGCAAGCGTCAACGATGAGGCCTACGCCGCTTGCTGCGGTGCAATCGGAGACATGGATCTTTGGGACTTGCTCCCGAAAATATCTGCGGAGACGATAGTGGTGGCGGGATCGTCAGACCCAGCTATCACGCCTTTGACGGCCCTCGAAATTCAACAGGCTATTCCCGGGGCGAGCCTTGCAGTTATTGCAAACGGTTCTCATCTGGTCAACGTGGAAAAGCCGGCGGAATTCTCAGAACTTGTACTCAATCACTTGCTAGGCACGACATTTCAACGGGGATCCAAAATGAGGAGATTAGTACTCGGAGATTCTTTTGTCGAAAACTCACTCGCTAACGCAAGCAACTTTACCCGCCCACTGCAGGAGATCATCACCGAATTTGCTTGGGGAGGCGTCTGGAGCAGACCGGGGCTCGAACTGAAGGAAAGGTCTATCGCAACAGTGGCCATACTTGCGGCCCTCGGTCGGCATGACGAGCTAGAACTTCATATCAGGGGAGCCTTAAATAACGGACTAAGTGAGTCGGAGATTTCCGAGGTGCTACTGCACGTTGCGGCCTATGCGGGTGTCCCAGCCGCAAATACGGCATTTAAAATCGCCAAGTCCGTAATAGATGGAACCAAATAACAAGGCGAATTCGGGTGGTCGGGGGTGTTTCAAAACGGCGGTAGTCGCAATGCCGCATGTTTTGTTCGAGAGCAGGGATATGGCTGCCCCTGAAGGTCTGCTAAATCCAAGAAGACTTGATATTAATTAGGACCGCCCGATCCGTATTCAGAGTTCATCAAGTCAACTACCTGCGGGTAACGCTTAGTGGGGAGAGAAGAAGGCTATCGAAAGGTGCGCTACGGTCTGGGCGAGCACCCCCCAGGTTAGCGGTGGGATCTGCATGCTAGATCTAGTGGTAGTACGTTTCGGTTTGAACCCACCCGTAGCTCATTCTTCTATTGGCGGAGAACGAAGACGGTCAGGTTCCTCGGACCGTGAACCCCTTCAACGCGGGCCAATTCGATGTCAGAAGTGGCGGAAGGTCCAGAGACCATTGTCAAAGGTCGTCCAATATCGTGTGCTGTTATCGCACCCACGATGTCAGGAACTATTTGGCTTTCATTTATGACGACGAAGAGATGATCGGGAACTAACGTCGAGATCGGTGGCGCCTCATCGTCAGATGAATTAAAAATAATCGTTCCTGACGTGGCCAAGCCGACCGCACAACTCGTTAGTGTGCCCAATACCTTCGTGTTGTAGTCGTTCAGTGTCAGCTGGTCTGGGTGGGCAATCTGAAATCCGGCGACTGTATTGCTGAATAGGCTCATTAGAGGAGTCGACACACATATCGTATCCAATCCTCGTGGTGCGTCAATTTTCGAAAGGACACTTTCGAAACTTGAAGCCAAGGCATCCGTTCCAATCTCCACCATTGTGGAGCGATAGTCTTCAACTCGTTCGATGAATAGCTTTACAAGGTCGTCGCGCCCTAAACCGGACTCTTCTTTACCAAGCGGGGCAGTTCCAATCAGAGTTGACTGTGTTCGAACTCCGTTTGATTGTGAGGTGTTTGCCTGACGAATCCTCTGCAAGATCTCACTTTTTGAGGAGGGCATCCAACGTTCCTTTCCGGTAAGCATCCCGCAGTGTTTCTTTCGGTGCATCTGGCAAGGTTCGAGATTCGATCCACCCATTTATTGGCGGCAAATATTTACCGACCCTGTTTAGCACGGGTCCTCCGTACTTGAGAATTCGACTAACCGATGCTGTCGCGATGTTGAATAAATTTGTGTTACCCATGACTATTCCTACGACTCCAAACGAACCCCGTTCAATATTTCCCAAGACGGTATCGCGTTTGTGGTCGGAGTGGATCGATCTTAGGTGAATTAGGATCTCTGGGATATTTATCTTTACTGGACACACCTCATAGCATGCACCGCAAAGTGTCGAAGCAAAAGCGAGCTCACCTGCTAAAGGGTCACCGACGAGCTGAGGCGTAAGGATGGCGCCAATGGGTCCAGGGTAGACCGATTCATAGGAATGGCCCCCGACCCTTTCATACACGGGACATACGTTTAGGCAGGCCGAACATCGAATACACGAGAGCGCCTGTTTGCCAATTTCATCGGATAGCACCCTCGTCCTCCCGTTGTCCAGGAGGATTATGTGGTATGACTTCTCATTGAAGGGTGTTTCTTTTCCGAGTTCCAGCTGTGCAGGCGGTCTCCCGGTCCAGATGGTGGTGTAGGGGTTCATTCTTTCGCCGGTCGAGGAGCGGGGGAGTAGGGTCAAGAAAACTTCTAGGTCTTCCATCGTCGGAATGAGTTTTTCAATACCGACGATACTTATTACATTGTTAGGAAGCGTCAGGCACATTCGCCCATTTCCCTCAGACTCGACTATGGCTACTGAACCGGTTTCAGCTACTAAGAAGTTACCGCCGGTAATTGCCACCTTTGATTCTAAAAACTTCTCTCTCAGGTGTTGGCGCGCTGCTTCGGCGATCTTTGAAGGTTCAGCTTCGAGGGTGCCCTTCTTAGCGAAAGTCGCCTCGAAAATGTCTCGAATTTCCACCCGATTCCGGTGTATCGCAGGGACCAGAATGTGCGAAGATTCATCCCCGGCTAGCTGGCAAATCAACTCAGCAAGGTCGGTTTCTGTGGGTTCGATTCCATTTTCAACCAAAAAATCATTTAGACCGATCTCCTCGGTAACCATGGACTTTACTTTGATCACCGATTGTGCACCTGATTCGCGCACCAATTCGAGTGCAATTTGCCTCGCTTCAGTGGCGTCCCTGGCCCAGTGCACTTGACCACCCGCTTCGGTTACATTGCGCTCATACTCTTCTAGATAGAAATCGAGATTGGAAAGGGTGTGCTGCTTGATTTGGGCTGCTCGAGTCCTGAGTTCTTCCCAATTTTCTACCTCGGAGACTACCTTCTTCCGTTTTTCTCTAATCGTAGAAGTGGCGTGGCTAATGTTTTTACGCATTTGAAGGTTGCGGATTTCCCTCGTCGACCGTGATTTAAATGAAACTGGACTCCGCTGCTGATCGCGGTGCTCAGTTCTTAACAGCCAGGTGTTTGCCCTTGGAATACCCTCATTTGGCCCCTCAGGCCTGCCAGAATCCGTGCTCACTTCGCCCCCGAAAAGTTAGATAGCTTCCCTTGTGTCTGCCGAGTAGCGATTTCGAGTATTTCTGCATAATGCATTACCGTCAATGGCTTCTTTGCTGCTTGTATCCCACCACTAAGGTTCATGAGACAGGATGAGTCAGCGGCCGTCAGCACTTCGGCTCCCGTCCAGTAGACGTTTGCGAGCTTCTCCTCCATCATCACTGTTGAAATGGCGGAATTTTTAATTGAAAATGTTCCTCCAAATCCACAGCATGAATCGGATTTAGGAAGTGGAACCAGTTGAATTCCACTCAGCATGCCAAGGAGTCGCTGTGGTCGATCTCCTAGGTGTATCCCACGCAGTGAATGGCAACTCGTATGAAAAGTTACCTTTTTAGCGAAGGTGCCTTGCAATTCGGTAACGCCGAGAACATCTAAAAGGAACTCGCTCAACTCGATGAACTTGCCTGTCCCGCCTACCGCGGCCCGTGTGGGTCCCAGGAGCTGAGGATAGAACTCTCTAACCGCAGTGGTGCAAGAAGTAGAAATGCCGACAACCCAGTCATAAGGGGTGAAGTTGGTGAGGTGTCTCGCCGCAAGCTTTTTTGCCCTCGTTTCATATCCCGTGTTGAGGTGCATCTGCCCACAGCAGGTCTGTTCGAGTGGAAAGTCGATATCAAGCCCGAGCCTTTCTAAAAGGCGAATTGCGGCAGCGCCTGCCTCAGGGAAAACGGTATCGACTATGCACGACGGAAAAATCGCAACCTTCATGGGTCAACATTATCACCAAGGCGCCTGAAAGTCGTGGTTGTTCACATGTAATACACGTATCAAATTAATACAGCGAAGAAATATCAATTGGGAAAATGAACTATGGCTGCCTAACTGAGCGTATCGACCTTGCTGTCAATAGTCCTAGGTTACCTACAGCAATTGCGGCGGCAGCGACGAATAAAGTGCCGGGTACACCGAAAATCCGAGATTCCGGAGAGGCGAGAAGTTCTCCAAGCGGTAGGGTTGCCGTCGAACCCATCCAGTCCAGAGAGGTCACTCTTGCCAATGCCTCTCTTGGGATACTGCTCTGAAGCAGTGTGCTCCAGATAACTTCGAATGCGGAGAAAATTATGCCCTCGAGGATAGACGCAAGGCCAAGGATTATTAAGTTGGCACCGAGGGCTAGACAGAGCGGGAACGCAGCCGCAAAGGCGGTCATTATTGCGATGAAGCGCATCGGATATTTTGGCCTTATTTTGAACCCCGCGATTGATCCAAGCAGTCCGCCAACGCCTTGTGCTCCGAGGAGAAAACCCCATGCCTTAACTCCTCCGAGGTGGTTTTGGGCAATGATGGGCCCCAAAACCAATATTGGACCAAATGCGACGAGGTGCATGGCTGAGTAGGAGAGTATGGTCAAAGCGGCCCATTTTCTTTCCCTGACCACCCTCACGCCCTCGAATAGATCAGTAAGCGGGTGTGCCCCTTTACTTAGGCTTGCCTTCGGATTGGCGTGTATAAGTGACAAGGCGATAGCCGAGATCAAGTATAGAAATGCGGTAAAGATAGTCGCCGCTGCGGCCGAATAGCTGGCCATGATTACAGCGGTGATCGCCGGACCGGCCGTCTGACCCAGCGCAATAGCCATTGATCTGAATGCATTTGCCTTCTGGAGCGAGTCCGAAGGAACCACTTCGGGAATTAGGGCTGTTATCGATGGCGTGAAGAATCCTCTTGCGGCACCCCAGAGAACGGCTAGAACAATCAGTTCGGTTTCTTTGGCCGAAGCAAAAACTATTACAGCCGCTATGAGCACGCTGATGATTGTCCTAGTGAGGTCTGAGGCCATCGCAACAAGTTTGCGAGACCTTCTGTCGGCAACGACACCCCCGATGAGTAGGAAGATGATAAATGTGAAAGATGCGCCGGCTAAAACTAGTCCCACCTGAGATGCCGATCCGCCGCGGTCTAATATAGCGAACGTTACCGCAACGGGTAATCCCATCGATGCAGAGACTGAGGCGAACTCAGAAATTGCGACAAGCGAGACTTGTCGTTGGGTCTGGCTGAATTTTGAAATTTTGGTCGACAACTTTTGATCTCCATGAGCGCCTCTGTAAGGCATGGGTGTGATAGGAATAGACATTGGTCCTGCAAGAAGCACTCACCGCATTGCGCTGGCGAACTTCAGAGAGAGCGGGGGGTTACCCTTTGCTAGAGATCGTAACCAGAGGTCGGTAACAGAATGAACCCCAGTTTGAAGCTTTCATCGAAGTTACCCATCTCTAAATCCCTAACCTTGCCTTCAGTGGTGGCTTGATACCCTGGAGAGTACGTTTTATCCACTATAGACGCGAATCTTCTCCACTCGGTTGACCTAAACATATGAAACACATCAAAGATGCGCGGGTATAGAAGTCAAGTCAAACTGTGTGGCAAACCGGTGGTTCAATGTGGAGAACTGATTGGCTTTCTCGTTGGAGGTGAAGCCCGCAGGGTCCTCGGGTGTAAATATGAGTGTAGCGATGTATATGAGCTTGCGGCGGTGAATTTCGTACCATGAGAATCATAAGTGGTGTTATGGAGGCCTCTAAGGACTAGATTTCTCGAACTAGAGCTCATTATTCAAGTTCAGGTGGTCTTGACTAGCTCATCTGCACACTTTTTAACCTTTAATAGGTGCTATTTAGTGTGCTGACTTGAAACCTCCCCACGGATAAATCCGGGGGATTCCTGGCTCAGGCAGCCTGAGTGCCCAGCGGACACCCAGGTCTTATGCCATCAACACCAGCCGGGTTGAAACCAGCCCGGACGACCATCACAGCCGCAGAATTCTTGTCCCTCGAACTGACTAACCCGCAGACGCCGCAGAAATAGGTCCGTTGGGACAGTTCCAGGCAGTGCTTGGTTCTCGCAGAGCATTTAGAACAATCCATCGTCGTCCACCTTGGATCGACGGGTTGAAGGTTCAGACCGTGCTTCTTAGCCATAAA
>JAJYDM010000056.1 GCA_021777475.1 Actinomycetes bacterium
GCAGCAACTAGGACCGCTTCCGTTCCAGTGGCCCCAATAACCGGGGCAGCAAGGAAGGCGCCTAATCCGGTTCTGATGACAGCGGCTCTGGTCTCGTCGGAAAGGCGTTCGTCGGTGGCGACGTCAGCTATTGCTACCACCGCGCCGTTCCTCATGCTGTCCCGAATTGGCCCAGGCTGTATATAGACGGAAGTTCGAAGGTCTCCGAGCGACACAGGCCCGACCTTTGTATCGAGGGTGGCGCTCACCGTTGGTGATAGCCACTCGGCAATTACGGTTTTTGGACTTGAGTTCTCCATGATTCGAACCAGAGCGCGGTCGGCCCGAAGAGCTGGGCCCAAGCCATTCACGGTCCGCTGCAGCGCTGAGGCCACGTCATGATCCCGATATAAGGTGTTTGAAAGCCCCTCCCGCAATGTTCGCTCAAGCTCTAGGCCTTCACGCAGCTCCTTTTCCTTGTCATACTCTGTCTCCAGTTCATCAATCAGAGCTTCTTTCTGCTCTGCCATGCTATTAATTGCCGAAGCAAGAATGCGTTCCTCCAGCAGTCCAGTCAAGGGTGCTCTCACGCCTGCTTCACCGGCTTCAAGCCGTGAAAGGGTGTCTGTTATTCGACCCACCATCTCCTGTATTCTGAGCCTTGCGATTATGGCTCGGCGGAATCCCATAATAATTGCGAACAAGACGGCCGTTATTGTGATTGCAGTTGTTATTAAAACAAGGATTCCAAGCCGATGCTGGGCGGTTTTCCGCTCCGTGGTTAGGAAGGTGTTGGCGGTTTTGTAGCTGCTTCGGTAACTTTGAAGGTGCTGGTTGACGGAAAAAAGTACTT
The DNA here is from genome assembly GCA_021777475.1 of Actinomycetes bacterium. Taxonomy (GTDB): domain Bacteria; phylum Actinomycetota; class Acidimicrobiia; order Acidimicrobiales; family Acidimicrobiaceae; genus SCQM01. The sequence continues at coordinate 833 of JAJYDM010000056.1, forward strand.
CGTCGATTCGCTGTGACGAAAGTTGACTCGGTGGAACTGCCAGAGCCGTCAGTTCATAGCTGCTAAAAAGGCTTTTTGCAGAGGAATTTTCATTCTGGAGGACATTGGAGGCCATTTCACTTGAACTCAGAAGGTCAAATGCATTTTGGAATATCTGCTGGTAAGACTGCTTGTCGGTGCGATATAGGCCTATATAGGAGCTTTCGCCGGTCCGAAGGTAATTGCGCACATCCGTATTCATTTCCAATACTTGGACGAGCATTTCATCGTTATAGGAAATAAGCGGCTCGACCCTGTTCAGTAGGTCTGATGTTGCACTGTTCGAGTAGATTAGGGACCCTGCGCCGAGGACGCCGATTAACAACAGAATCAAGGCAATTCTCCCAAACGTTCTGCGCATATTTTTGGCCAATGAGTTGTCCGGAAGGTGTTCGAACGCCTGCATGAGCCGGTATTTCTGAATATTTTTTCTCTTTCCGCCTTTCGGCTGATGGCTTTGGAACCCGTCCTTTTCCAGAGTTTCTCACCTCCTCTTCTGAGCCAACACGGTTTGACTGCCAGATCCAGCGCGATTGCAGGCCGCCGGATCGGTAATTTGACGACTCCAATGACTCTAATCCGAAACCCCCTACTTTTGGGGGTTTCGGATTACGTCTGATCGACTATCTCGATTCCTGATACTCCAAAAAAGCTTCGAATGCTCTCGGGCCGTATACGGTACCAGGACCACCGCTGAGCAATATGGCTATGCCGATGGCTTCCGCCACCTCGTCTCTTGAGGCTCCCTGCATCGCGGCCGCTCTTGCGTGGCTGGAGATGCATCCGTCGCATTTATTGACGACGGAAATCGCAAGTGCCATGAGCTCTTTAACCTTCTGTGACAGCACGCCTTCCGCCATGGCTGCCGCATGGAGCTGTGCGTATCCTTTAAGCACGTCAGGGATCTCGGACCTGAGTTCTCTCGCTGGGCCACGCAGTTCCTCGGCAACCTTATGATATTTATCTGCCATTTTTTCTCCTTGTCCAAGAACCAGTCATCGTGAAGTCGCAAACGTGCAATTGAATCACCGTACAAGTGGTGCTTCAGCGCTCTTCAAAAATGTCTCCTAAAGTAAAATGCCCCTGTCGTCGGGTTTATAATCTCCCAGAGTCAATAGTACCAAGTGTGAATTCACTGAAATTGAATGAGGGTGAAATCCAAGGTATTGGCGTTTTGTGAAAATCTGTTATCGAGTTGACTGGGCTGCCCCCACTGCTCGTTTAGGGCGCTGGCTTCGGAGTTCGAAACCCGGCAACGCAATAAAGGGAATGTGATGCACCATCAGCGTTCTCCGGCTTGGAAGATTTGGGTAGAATCATTTCAATGGACGATCAGCATTCAGCGTTTCAAAAGTCTGACGTCAGAGGCCAAGTCATTAATGGGCGCTACGAACTCCGCGCCCGCATCGGACTCGGAGCGACAGGCGATGTTTACGAAGCCCACGATTCAAAGCTTGACCGTCTGGTTGCGGTGAAAGTGCTTAAGAGCGGTTTGGTGAACGACCGGGTTCTGCGGATGAGGTTTGAGAGAGAGGCGCGTGCGGCAGGAAAGCTGTCACACAACCCTAATGTCGTGACAGTCTTTGATGTTGATGATTTTGACGGTCAACCCTTCATTGTCATGGAGCTCATGCCAGGCGGAACTCTGGCCTCACGCATCAAATTAGGACCGCTGCCCGCAGCGGAGGCGATTTCGGTCGCCCGCCAGGTGTTGGGGGCATTGGCATTTGCGCACAGCAATGGAATTGTTCACAGAGACATCAAGCCGAGCAACATACTTATGAACAGTGACGGCCAGGTAAAGGTGAGTGATTTCGGCATTGCCAGAATTTACGAGGGAGGAGGCGCTCAAGATCTGACGCTGACAAGTGATTTGATCGGAACTCCGGCATATCTCTCGCCTGAAAGAATCGATGGCAAACCGGTGACACCGAGTTCTGATATTTTTTCCGTTGGCGTTGTGCTTTACGAAATGGTGACTGGTCAGCGGCCGTTCCACGGTGAATCTCCAATGGCAACGCTTCTTCAAGTCAGATCGGGTGAGTTTTCTCCACCCGAGGTTTTAAGTCCAAATCTGCCCGAGGAGCTTACCAGGATAATTAAACGTTGTTTGGCGCCGTTGCCTGAGGATCGCTATTCCAGTGCTCTACAAATGGCTAAGGCCCTTGATTTTGAGGGTGGAATGCTGGATACGGTTCAAATGACGGGCGATTTTGCCAGCGATTCCCAGGCCGTCGATGGCGCCACCACCAAACAGGATGGAGGTACTTTCGTAACGACGCAGAGGCTGCCCTTTGCGAGTTTGGGAGTGAATTCGGCCACCGCTTCCCCCTCGGTATTGCAGCCGTGGTACAAGGCGATGTGGGCGACTCTCTTGGTGGCGGTGATAAATTTATTTAGGTTCTTGGGATTGAAATATAGAGAGAGCCTACGGCCGGTATTTCGGGATCATCCAGCGCCAAGGCTGCTTCTAATATCTGCCGTGGTGGTGGCCTTACTGGTTGCGTCTCTCGTTTTGTTTAGCGGAGGCCCTCCCCCATCCCAATCGGGCCATCCAACGATCTCAACAGTGGCCACGACGTCAAGTTCCTCAACTACTCTTCCTTCGGTTTCTACCACGTTTGCACCCAGCCAAGTTAAATCCTCAGGTCCACCTGGATTACGCAAAAAAGGCCGCTGACATCGCCGGATGGTTGACAGAATCATTCAGGGACATTGGTTATCATCTGACCATGCCTGCTACCTTGTCGACGGAATTACCATCAACGATGTCAGGCCCAAATCAATCGACACTTCAGATCTAAGTGTCCTCTGATACGGCCAAGTTGGTCAGTTTAAACTACTCCGGGCTGTTTCAATCGAGGCATCGAAGGTGGAGATCAGGGTTCGTGCTGCCCGGGCTTCGTCTAGGCGGGTTACCGGTGTCTTTGTTGGTGCTTGGTGAATGGCGTTCCTCCCCTCCTCGGATTGCGCAAGTTCTGCTATCTCGTCCAGGGCGTCTGCGATTGCCCCCAGGGTTTGAAGAGATTCAGTCTCCGTGGGCTCGAACATCAGCGCCTCTTCCACAACAAGCGGAAAGTATACCGTGGGCGCGTGAATGCCGAATTCGAGCAGCTTTTTGGCAACGTCAAGTCCGCGAATCCCGGTCTTTTTCTTTAACATCGCCGCAGAGGCCACGAATTCATGCATGCAAATTTCATCGTGTGCTGAAGGATAAGCGGCTGAGATTCTCTTACGCAGCCAGTTGGCGTTGAGCACCGCGATTTGGGAGACTTCGGTCAGCCCAAGGCCTCCATAGTACATCATGTAAGCCAGAGCGCGGACCAGGACCATTGAGTTACCGTGGAATGAGTGGATCCTGCCTATTGATTTCTCGGGTATAACAAATCCAAAACGTTTCGATCCGTCTGGGTTCTCGCCAATAGCTGCGGGCTTGGGTCCCGGAAGGAAATCAAGTAGACGGTTTGATACCGCGACGGGTCCCGAACCCGGTCCTCCGCCTCCATGCGGCGTCGCAAATGTCTTGTGCAGGTTGGAGTGAACGATGTCGAAGCCCATATCGCCAGGACGAACGATGCCCATTACCGCATTGAGGTTCGCTCCGTCATAGTAGAGTAGGCCGCCGACGCCATGGACAGCCGTGGAAATCTCAAGAATCTCCCTTTCAAATAATCCCAGGGTATTTGGATTTGTTAGCATGATTCCCGCGGTATCTTCATCCAGTAGGCCTTTCAGGGCTGTGAGATCGATCAGGCCGTCGGGACCAGACTTGACTGTAATTGGCGTGTAGCCGGAAAGTGTGACAGATGCAGGGTTGGTTCCATGGGCAGAATCCGGAATTATCACGTTCTTTCGTTGACGCCCCTGGTCTTTATGGTAGGCCTTCATGATCAAAAGGCCGGTGAGTTCGCCCTGGGCCCCAGCTGCTGGCTGCAGCGTGGCGCCGGCCATTCCCGTGATCTCACAGAAATAGTGTTCTAACGTGGTCATCAGCTCCAGCCAGCCCTGGATCGTAGATTCGGGCTGACAAGGATGAATGTTTGTCAGACCCTGAGCTGTCGCGGCGATATCAGCAAACTTGGGATTGTACTTCATTGTGCAGGAGCCCAACGGATACGCCCCAAGATCCACGGAAAATTGCCTGTGGGTGAGTCGAGTAAAGTGCGCTACCAGGTCCCGCTCGGACACTTCGGGCATGTCAAGGTCGATGTCGCGCAGAAGAGCTGATGGAATCGTACCCGATGGTGGTGAAAAAGGAACTCCGGTGGTCCTGAAGGAAGCTGCCGACCTGCCAGGGACGGAAAGCTCGAAAATTGTGGGTTCGGCCTGATGGCCATCCATCAATGGGATGGATCCTGCCCGCCCTCCAGGCTGAAATTTCTGAGCCATCTACTTCACCACCCTTTGTATTGCGTCGGCATAACGTTCAATTTCGCTACTGGTTCTCTTCTCCGTGACGCTGACCAACAGTGAACCATGGATGTTGGACCCGTCGAATCCTGAATTTAAGGGAATTCCCGCCAGAAATCCCTCATTTATCATGCGTTCAACTACGGTTTCAGGTGGTATTGGCGTTCGCACTGCAAACTCTCTGACTGTGGGTGCGTCCGAGGTGAGGGTGAGCGGCGAGCCGGTCCCCAATAGGAGCCCTTTTAGGTATTGCGTGCCCGAGTAACACCTTTGTGCCAGTTCCGTTACCCCTTTCTTGCCAAGCCAGGATAACTGAATGGCTGCGGTTATCGCTATGAGCGTCTGGTTAGTGCAAACGTTGGAACTGGCCTTTTCACGTCTGATGTCCTGTTCCCTGGTGCGGAGCGTGGTGACATACCCTTTTTGCCCTGTCCTGTCGACTGTCTCACCCACAAGCCTCCCTGGAAGCATTCTCACGTATTCGCTTTTGGTCGAGAACAGTCCAACGTATGGACCGCCGAAATTCAGGCCAACGCCGAAGGCCTGACCCTCGGCAACCGCAACATCGGCGCCAAGAGCGCCAGGAGACCTCAGGAGCGCCACGGATACTGGGTCGTATACGATCACAACTGCGGCATCCCTCTGGCGCGCAAAAGCAATTAGAGCGGGTATGTCCTCCACGACCCCAAGATAGTTCGGGAGTCCGACCACTATAACCCCCGGGTTCTGTGGCCCGGCACTCCCCCAATCGGTCAGTCCATTTGAGAGAGGAATAGTCACGATCTCGTGGCCGGTTCCGTCGGCAAAGGTGTCGGCGACAGTTCTGAAGGACGGATTTACGCCCTGGCTCATCCAGACGACCGGATTCTTCTTGTGTGCAACACCGAGATTTATCGCCTCTACTAGGGAGGAGGCTCCATCATAGAGTGAAGCATTGGAAATGGGAAGTCCTGAAAGGCGTGAAACCAATGTTTGATACTCGAATAGTGCCTGGAGAACACCTTGTGCAACCTCCGGCTGATAAGGCGTATAGGCGGTCACAAACTCCGACCGCGATGCCAGCGCCTTGGTCGCAGACGAGATGTCATGGTCATACGCCCCTCCACCGGCAAAACAAACAAGGTCAGAAGAAACCGGGATATTCTTACCGGCAAAATCTTCAATCGACTGAAGTACGTCCGGCTCTGATACTCCTGGTGGCAGCCTCAGGTCGCCGTTTGCTAAGCGAATTGACTCGGGGATGGCATCAAATAGGTCCCCGATCGTGCCGAGTCCCAGAAATGCGAGCATTTCGTCGATCTCTCCAGCTGTGTGTGGAATGAATCCTGCCAATGGACACCACCTATGGTTAGCTTGTCGGATATTTTAAGTTGGGAGCCTGTTCTGACCATGAAAGCTTGATGTCACCGCTGCTTCGCATAGGCCTTTTTTACAAATGGGAGTTTTACGATCTCTGCCGGAATTGACTTGCCTTTGGACTCCAGAACCACTTCTTGGCCGATGTCGCAGTCCGGTTCGATAAAACCCATGGCGATGCCGACTCCATACACTGGAGAGAAGTTTCCAGATGTCGTAAAGCCGATAGGACGGCCGTCCTTGACTATTTCCTGGTCCCGTCTGAGTGGCTGTCTGCTGAAGCCCCTTAAACCAACCAATTTTCGAGTGATACCCCGGTTCTTCTCTGCAAGAAGAGCCTTTCGTCCAAGAAAGTCGGGCTTTGAAAACGCGACTACCCATTCCAAACCGACCTGCAGCGGCGTGATTCCCTCCCCTAGTTCATGTCCGTGCAGGGGTAATCCAGCCTCAAGTCGCAGTGTATCACGCGCCCCAAGTCCTGCTGGCATGACGCCGACGTTAGCAAGTTCGTTCCAGAGTGAAGGAGCAAACTGATTGGGAACGAAGACCTCTATACCATCCTCGCCGGTATATCCAGTGCCGGCGATTGTGATTGGTTGGCGGTTCCATCTCGACCTGACCACCCCAAAGTGTGAGAGCTGGTTGACTTCTGGCAGTAGCAGCGCAGCAAGTGAGCGGGCCTTAGGCCCTTGAACAGCGATAATTGCCCTTTCTCTGGTGATATCCTGCCCTGGAATGGACGCCAGAACACTGGAGGTGTTGGACGCATTGGGCATTATGTCGAATACCTCTCTGTCGATCCACCACACAATTATGTCGTCGGTCACTGAGCCGGTGCGATCATCAAGAAGGTGAGTATATTGAGCTCGTCCAGGAGCGATCTTGTCGAGATCGTTAGTCAGGGTCTTTTGCAAAAGGTCAAAAGCGCTCGGTCCTTCCACCCTGACGGTTCCGAGATGGGAAACATCGAACATGGTCGCTGCATTTCTCGTTGCGAGGTGTTCGGAGATAGTACCCGAAGGATAAGAAAGGGGCATTTCCCAGCCGCCAAATTCCACAATCTTGGCGTTCAACAATTGATGATTGTCAAAAAGGGCAGTTCGATTTAATGTCACTTTCATAACTTAGTTCTTGTGAAATAAGCACGGGGCAGTTAGTGACATTTGGACGCAGACCAAAGAAAATCAACCATGAATGGACAGGAAAAGTTACGATTTACCGGAGATGCCGATTGCTTAGAAGCGGCTAGATTGCGAGTTGTTGCTGCCCTGGCACGATTGCTCTGGATCCGGCTGAGGAGTCAGTGTCAACGTTTTGGTACTTCATGGCAATGATAGCCGCATCCAGCTCGTTGACGATTTCCTGGAGTGACAGGACTATGGACATTACAAGTTGCCCGCCCCTAAGAAGATTGATGAGTTCCTCGCCGGTGCGGACGAGGACGGTTCCCGGGCCTACAACGAGTACATCCGCGTTGGAAAGGTCTTCTTTTAGATTTGCTCTCAAGTATTCGACTGCTTTTCTGGCAGCTTGTAGCGATATGCCGCCGGATAGGAGATGCTTTATCACTTTGAGCTCAAGGATGTCACGGTACGAATAGGACCTCTGACTACCGGAGCCGTGCGCATCCGCGACAGAGGGACGGACTAAGCCTGTGCGTGCCCAATAGTCGAGTTGACGGTAGGTGATGCCCGCCAGCTTGCACGCTTGTAGACCTCTAAAACCGAGGGGTGCTTCCATGCCGTCTCCTACACTAGCGTAGTTACAAAATTGTAGCAGTGAATAATTATGCCAGAAATTGCCACTAATACAAGTATCTAATAAAGATTTCCCCAGAAAAATCCTTAATAAGTCACCCCGAGAAATCCTCGGGCCTTAGCGTGTCGAGGAATTCCCTGAATTCGCCCACGAGTTGCTCCGGGTTCTGCTCCTGTTCCAAGATCTCCCGATCCTGATCCATGATTTCCGCGGAGATGCCTTCTGCCTCTAGAAGGTCGTCCGCAACGTAAATGGGGGCCGGAACCCGGACAGCAAGAGCTATAGCGTCTGAGGGTCGTGCTGAAATATGGAATGTCTTGCTTCCACGCACTACAGTGAGTTCCGCGTAATAAGTCGCATCTCTGAGTTCGGTTATGGTTACGCTGACCAAGTGTGAGTCAAGTTCGTCGATCACGTTCTTAAGGAGATCATGAGTCATTGGCCTTGGCGTTTCAATTTCCTGAACAGCAAACGCTATGGCCGTGGCTTCGGGGGCGCCGATAAAGATTGGGAGGGTGCGCTTCGGCTTGGCGAGCTCCTGGAGCAATAGTACGGGAGTGTTTGACCTTAGATCAACGCGAACTGCGGAAAGTTCAACTTCTATCATATGAAAGCTCACCTCCTGCCACTGATTCCGGCACTGAGCCTGATCCCCAACATCTGGCTTCCGGCGCATGTGATCCCTAATTCCAACTATAAACCTAATCACCAGTGTTGATGGCGTGTTCTCGTGTCGAAATTGGTTTATGAGTTTAAGATTTTTTCGATAGCCCGTTCCAAGAGTAGGGTTCGGAACTGGGCACCGATTTCACCCAGCTGGGTCAATGCCGCCTCAGCTCTATTGCGTGATTTCTGACTTTTATTTGCGAGAATTGGAAGGATCACCTGTTCCAGGAATGATGCCTCCCGCTCGGCCGACACCTTGTACATCTTAAGGTGTCTTGCTTCAAGTCCGAACCTGGCAAACTCTTTGGCCAGTGTGGCAAGCTCGAGATCGGCGATGCAAAAAATTTGCTGGCCTCTAATTGAGGTCGGATTCAGCAGACCATAGGTAGTCAGGTCCTCGACCTGCACAAGACTAAGATCTGCCTGCTCTGCGATCTCCCGCGCGGTAAAAGAGTTCTTTGGGAATCCAGTCTCTCCTACCTCGGTGTCCTGTTCGAGACCTGTAAATACACCTTCTGAAACGTCGTTGAGTGCGCGGGGTATATCCAGATTCTCCGCCAATGCTGACGTTGAAGGCAAAGCAAATAGGCGCGGCCGCTTTCCCGAGGCTGTACGAACTGACTGTGAACCATCCTGGACAATGGGTGTCTTGACGTCAGCAGTCCCGACGATGGCAGGTTGGGTTGTAGGACTGTGCCCATCACTTGCAGACTGGTCGGAAGAGCGTCCAGACCGGGTGAGTTTATGGTCGGTCCTGCTCTCTGGGCTGGCGGCGGCATGTCCGCTTCCTCGGGCTTTCACGACATAGTGACTGGAATTGAGATCTTGAGAAGTAGCAGCCTTACCTTCAACCTTAGGTTTAGAGTTGTGAAGTTGGTGCGATGGCCTTGGCTCGTCCAGCGGATCACCAAAAATATCCTTTTCAAACTTGGAAGTCCTTCCCTTTTGGTTCTTGGCAAATCGGCCCTTGCTAGGATCAAGGACAAACACTCCTGGTTCTTTTTCGGTGATTCGGTCCTTGATCACTTTTAAAGGTAGAAACTGTTCGCGCTGCTGTCTGAGGACGAAAGCCAGCTTTTCGATGTCATGATCGTAAAACTTGCGATACCCATTGGTAGTTCTCTCCGGAGCAATCAAACCCTGCGTCTCAAGAAACCTGATTTTTGAAATCGTAACCTCTGGAAACTCTTCTTTGATGAGTTCAAGTGTCTCGCCGATTGATCTGTATTCTCTATCGCCCACTGCTGCCGCTTTCCCGTAATGGCCCGACGAATATGAGTTTGTACTTCCCTATCTGGACTTCATCGCCCGTTGCCAGTTTCGCTTGGTCGATGCGTTGCTTATTTACGTAAGTGCCGTTGAGCGACCCAGCGTCAACGACGAAGTATTCGTTTTTCCTGGACATGAACTCTGCGTGTCGTCTAGAAACTGTTATGTCGTCGAGAAAGATGTCGGAGTCCGGATGTCGGCCGACCTTGGTAACGTCTTTCTCGAGCACGAAATAGGTACCAGAACTCGGACCCCCTCTTACGACGAGGACCACTTGATCAGCAGGTGCCAATGCAATTGCGTGATCTAGGAATTCATCAACAGACTCTGACCCAGTCTCTATAGAGGCAAGAGTTCCAGTGTCGTCACTGTCACTCACGGGCCTGCCGCACGACGAGCAGAAGTTTGCATTACTTGGGTTTATATGTCCACAATTACTGCATTGCACTTGCGTTACACCATTTCTTGCGACTTAAACTTCAGGGTTAGGCACTGAAAGATTACCCGGGTTTCGTTGATCCGTCCACTGATTTTAGAGTTCTCAATCGATGTTAATAATGTTGCCGTTCGAACTGCCAGTGTTAAAGTTATTGCCCGATCATTTGGGATGATCAAAAGCCTGGTTTGTCCAGAGCAGATGTAACCTATCTGACAGGTGCCGACAACTGCCTGGCTGAATGCCGACCCGCTTCTCCCATCCGGCATGGTGATATGAGCTAAAGGAAACTAACGGCAAATCGATCCGGAAGGAGGTTGAGTGGAGTTTCAAGATGCCGGAAATACTGTCGATATTTTGCCCCTAACTGTTGTGCTGAATACCCCCCCCATCGATATTTCGAAATGCTGCCTTCAGCTAATTGTCTATCAATTTTTGATATTCTTCAAGTGTTAGTAGATTCTCAAGCTCATGCTCATCAGACATTTCCAAGACGGCGATCCAGCCGTCTCCATACGGCGAGCTGTTCATCAATTCTGGACTTGTGGACAGCGTTTCGTTGACCTTGATGACCCTTCCTGAAACGGGGGCATAGATGTCAGAGACCGATTTGGTTGACTCCACCTCGCTTAAGGTGCTGTTGGCGCTGACCACGTCGTTGGGAGTTGGGAGCTGGACAAATACAATGTCTCCAAGAGCCTCCTGTGCATAATCAGTGATCCCTATTATTACGGTACCGCCTTCTACGCGCACCCACTCATGGTCGACAGTGAACAGTAGATTCTCAGGTTCTGACATGTATAAAACGTTACTACTTAAATCATCCCAAGAAGCCGGAAGTGAAAATGAAACTTAGATTCTTGAAGCCAAATGCGGAAAGGAATTGACAATACTCTTGGCTACATTTGAGGTGAAGTTCTGAGGGAAAGTAGTTTCCGGCCGTAGCTGGCCAGAGCCAAGAAAAGGATGGCGAGGCCAGGGAGCATAAAGAAGTATCCAGCCACCTTGAAGTCGATCGCATAGGCCGTGTTTGCCCCGGCAAATACGAAAAAAGGGAATCCAAACATCATCAGCAGCGTGCCAGCCTTGCCGTAATAAACGACGTCAAGCCTCTTCTTGAATTTGACGGCCACGGTGCCTACAACGGAGGAGACGGCAATTTCCCTGGCAAAAATCACGATGAGAAGCCACGTCGGAATCAAATTCTCGTGAAATGATACTATTCCAGCGGCAATGAGAAGAACCCGGTCCGCCGATGGATCGATGATCTTTCCAACGGTCGAGGTCTGATTTAGCTTTCGGGCCAAATAACCGTCTATCCAGTCTGTCGCCCCGATCAGGCCCAATAGGAATCCACCCCAAATCAGCCTGTTCCTACTCCAAGATACGTAGACAAATACTGGTATTAGGAGTATACGAATGAGGGTTATCAGATTCGGAAGCGTCAAAATTCGGTCCTGAGGCTGTCCCCTATGGTCTGAATTACCTTCCCTCATTGGCTGACTCATGACCACATTCTAAATTCGAATGCCTAAAGCAGTTGCACGGAGTAAATGATTGACCTTTTCCCCGCGGATCAATCAGGGGATTTTCCCTAAACCAGCGGCTGGTGCCAGTTGTCCTGAGGGTGGTTGAGGGGTCATCAGGTTGCTGTGTACGATCCGGAGGACTTTGCCTGCGTTGTGTCCCTCTGCGTCCTGCAACCGTGGGTCTTGGGGCAAAAATGGTGCGTGGCGCGTTTATGTCCGCATTTACCTGGTAGCTACAGGGCGGGTTCAATGGTCGAGCATTTTTGCCAGGTCTGAGGATGTTGCGCTTGGCAGACGGCAGATGAGCCTTTTATGGGCCGGGAAGACACCTATCAGGTTTCGGCTAGCCGGATGTCATGGTTGTGGTGTTGATCCGCTCTTCAAACGGCTTCAAGTCACAGTTTTTTTAGTCAAAACTCAAGTTGTAGATGAAACAAGCATCAAAGCAGTGGCGGCAATAGGTGTCTTACATGCAAGGTTGGGCGCAAACAACGCTGGCGGATGATCATTGAGTTACCCTATCTCTTGGTACTACCGTCACACACCTTTGCCACGCCTGTTCGAGAACCAACCAATAAATCCGGAGGTTTGCGGGGTTATTTCGGTCATTTCAGATTCAACTGAACGAACTTCGACAGGGCAGATTTGAGCTGTGATGAAAAAGGTAAAGGCTTCGTATAATCTGTAGCTGCACCAGAAGGGTCCACCTTGAGCACGTGATCAACCCCGATAAGTTTAACAAAATCCGTATGAGCATTAGCCTTTGTCAATCCCATGATCAAGTGATCCACCTCCGCACAGGAGACCTGCTGATCGGCATTGGAGCAAGTGACCAGTACCGGCATACCTGGACTCAGTTGGGCCGCCAAGGCGGCAGGATCATACTTGTCAGCCTGGTAGAGAAACAGCTCCGTCGAGGCGTTGAAAACTCCAGATAGCCCTGCCGGAAGGTTCAAAGGAGTCGGGCCGTTAGCACGCAGTTGTGAAATAGCAGCCGCCAGGGCGCCCTTGACCTGCGCCGCCCGAGACTCCGTGAAATAGCCAGCGGTGAGCTCGTTGTTAATTTGCCCATCCACTTGATTGGTCAGCAGGTCGAGATAGCGCACACTGAGCGGCTCCAGCAGACCAACAGCATGAATTGGGGGAACCGTACCGTCATTGCCTATAGCAAGGAGAAGGGCAAAGAGTGCGCCCTCACTATGACCAAATACCCCAATTCGCTTGTCATTAACTCCATTTTGCTTTGCGAGAAAGTCAAGAGCTGCCAGCGACTCCTGTTGAAATGGCCCTATTCCAATGCCAGCCAAATTCAAAGAATATGGCCCAAGCCCAGTTTGACCGCTGCCAAGCTTGTCATAGCGCAAAGATGCGACACCGTCGGATGAAAACCAGTCGGCAAGCGTCTTAAGTGTGTCGATAGGTCCGGCAGCCAACTTGCTGTTGCCATTTCGAT
>JAJYDM010000003.1 GCA_021777475.1 Actinomycetes bacterium
CCAAGAGGCGTGTTTTGGTTCGTCTTCCTATCGTCGGCGTGGAGACCCCATCCTTTAGGACAGGGAGGATCGCCGACTCCTCCTTTCTCGTGTATTCATAACCATCGGATCTCTGCAGCAGCTCGCAGTACTTCCACGTAATGCCGTCGACGCTCCCGACCTTGAAGGACCCGCTGGTTCGCACAGCCACTCTCCCTGTATGGATGCCAGCATGCTTGCCTCTCGGAATCACTGCTCGTACTAAATCTCCGGTCGCAAAGCTGTGCACCTGCCTGTTGCGTGGCAGATGCAGTCTTGGAAACCCGTAGGCGTCTGAACGCGTGCGGGCGTAGGATCCGCGACCCGTGGCTTTTACTGTAAGCACTTCGCCCGAATAGGACTGAATTCCATCCACGTCTCCCACGCACAGCGCGTCGAGCGAGTGCGACTTCGCCAGTCCGAACCGGCTCCGGTTCCACTTGGTCCGTCCACCAGAACTGACGAACACTGGCAGGCCCGAATTCTTTAGCTCTTGGTACAACGCCCAGCGGGTGGAATTCACAGCAGCAGCGTCTCTGAGCGGGCTCTTCGCCCGCGCCAGAACTTTGTTGACGATAACACCGCCCTTGTCAGCGCCGTATTTGCTTGTCAGCCACTCCTCAACCGGCAAATCGTTTTTCGACTGGTTGCAAGAAACGCACGCCAGTGCCAGGTTCGACACCCGGTTCGATCCGCCACTGGACTTGGGTCGGATGTGGTCGATATTCAGTGGCGTGTTTTTGTCGCCGCAATAAGCGCAAGTATGGTTGAACTTCTCCAGCAGGTACTCCCGCACTTCATAGCCGAAAAGCTCTCCATGTTGGTACTCGACCCCCGAGATCTCCGGGTTCTCCATCTCCTGCGTGTCAAAGCGCCACAGTCCCTGATGAATGGCCGTCACCGGGGTCCACCGCCTTAGCCTTGCAACCATGGCCGTCGTCGAGTCCACCCGGTGCCGGAGACTCGGTGCGAGCCATCCGCTAGGTCTCGTCCGATTGTTGAACCGTGGTGCCCTGTAGCGAAGATTGGCCGAACGCCTTCTGCGCCGGTAGTTGGCCCGCTGCTGCATCTTCTTGTGGATCTGTTGGCCACGGTGCCCGATCTCGATGGAGACAAGGCCCTCGCACCCGCCTTGATTGTTCGTGAACACCGACACGCCTGTGACCTTCGACCCCGGAGCTATACCCAACTCGACCCCGGACACCTGTGACTCCGCCACATCCCTATCCACCAATCGGATTACGAACGGGACCAGCCGGTGGACCCGCGCCCGTCCATGTGCCAACAGCTTGCGCGCCCTCGCCGGGCTGCATGGCTCCAATGGCTGTCCAAGCTTGTCCAGCACGAATACGCACTGGTGGTTTTGCTTTGGTACGACAATAATGCTTGCTGCTTTCGTACTGCACGGGGTCGCAAGACCCCGGTCTTCCTCTGGGTTGGCCAAAGCCCTCCCATCAGAGTGACGCTTCTCATCCGAGGTGACGGTTTGAGAAGTCTCCCCTCGACCATGTTGCACACCAGTTGCCCGGATTTGACTCCGAGCGTCCACACCCCGTTTCGTACCTACTCCGGGCTTGTCTGCTGATGCGGATTCAAGAGCAGGGGACTGAGGAAGCATCCCCTGGTTGGTCGTCTCGCTCGTGTGCAACGTAGACACTCTGTTCACCTCCTTGGTGATGTCTTGATCTGGTCAACCGGCCCTATCGGACGGAACCCGCAGGGATTTCCTACAAGCCCTGTCCTTTAGGACGGAGTGGTTTACGGATGGCCTCCCGTGCTGTGGAGAACCGCCTGACCAAAAGAGATGGTCGGGAGGTAGATTGCAATGCCAACAGGACCGAGCAGAAGTCCGAAGAACACCGTCATGATCGGCTCGAGCAACCCTGTGAGTGCTTTGAGCTGGGAGTCGACCCAGTTGGAAAGGTCCTCCGCGTAGTTCGCTATCGCGCCAGAAACCGTGCCGGAAGCCTCCCCTGTGGCTATCGCGTACCCGAGATCTTTGGGCAGTCCCTTCGTTCTCGCCAGAGCGACAGATAGCTGGACGCCCGAGGTGACCACCTCTTCCGCCGCTTCCCTTACAGCTAGGCGAATACAGAGAAAAGAAGATATGTTCGATGCGTATTCCAGTGCGTCTCTCAACGGAACAGAGGAAGAGGTCAAACCCGCGAGCGCAGTCGAGACCCGCGCCGTCGCGGTGGCCTGAGCCAGCTCGCCCACTACGGGTAGCCGGAAAAGCGCCAACTCTGCCCGGACCCTCGTATCGGGCCGCTTCCAGAGAAGCTTTAGTCCGCGCCACACCAGAAAGAGTCCGATAACGACGAACACCGTGTCGTGGGTTATCGTATGTGACATATTGAGATAGAACTGTGTTATCCCTGGAAGCTTGGCCCCAAGGCTTGAAAACATCTTGGCGATCCGGGGAACCACGAACGCTATCAGCCCGACTGTTACCAGCACCGCTAGTATCCCCTCGGCCACAGGAAGCGTGAGCGCGGACTTCACCGCCTGCTTCAACCTCACTCTCTTGGTGAGCAGCTCCGAAGCCATCCGCAGGGTATCTTCGAGCTTGCCTGAGCGCTCCCCCGCTTCGATCATGGACACGATAAGCGGCTCGAACTTCCCGGTCTCTCTGAATGCCTCTGCTATGGAGCTTCCAGAGGTTAGCCTTTCCTCCACCTCTCCCAACGCCCGCGCTGCAGCTCCCCGCGGCTTCTGCTCAATGAGCGCAGCCACCGCCCTCCGTAGAGGCATTCCAGCTTTTTGGTACGAGGCGAGCTTCCTCATGATCCAGACAAGCTCAGCGGTGTTGAGCTTGCGGTTCTTTCTCAGTTCAAACTGCCTTTTCAAAAATGGCTGTTCAGCAACCGCCATCGGTATCAAATTGGCCTTCTTGAGCTGCGCGAGCGCGTCCGTCTCGTTCTCGGCCTCGATCGAGCCCTTCTGCGTTCTGCCCAGGAGCGTGACTGCTTCGTAAGCGTATTTGGCCATTACTGACCACCCAAAACGCGCTGCACCTCACTAAGTGAGGTTCTCCCCGCTGCTACGAGCTTGACCGCGTTCTGAAACATCGTTTCCATTCCTTTTTCCCCAGCGATCTCCATAAGCCGTCCCCTCGGTGCCCCTTCTGCAATCGCATCCGACAGATCGTCGTCGACGACGAGTAGCTCCCCTACTGCGGTCCTGCCCCGATACCCAGTCCCGTGACACAGTGCGCACCCAGCATGACGGTAGACCACCTCTTCGGTCGAAAAGACGCCGCTGTTTACACCACCCAAGCCCTCCAGCAGCTGCCGCGTCTCTCCGCTCACCAGGTCGGCCACTTTGCAGCTGCAGAGCAGGCGCAGCAGGCGCTGAGCCAAAACGCCCCTGAGACCTTCGGCGATTTGGTACGGCTCCACCCCGATGTCTCTCAGACGCCTAACGGCTGAAACGGCGTCGGTGGTGTGCAATGTCGAGAGCACAAGACGCCCCGCGATGGCGCTCTCCGCCGCAATCGCAGCTGTTGCCGCATCGCGGATCTCACCGAGAATGATCACGTTGGGATCATTTCTGACCAGGTGTCGCAGCGAACTGGCGAATGTGATCCGCGGCTCTCTCACGCCGATCTGGACGATGCCGTCGATAATGGCCTCAACCGGGTCTTCAAGGGACAGGATCTCTTTCGAGCCGTCATTTATGGACTGCACCGATGAATACAGCGTGTGCGTCTTGCCCGCTCCTACCGGCCCTGCTATCAAGACCAGCCCCCAGCTTGATCTCAAGAGCTTCTCGTACTCGGACAAAAAGCGACCGTCGAATCCAAGCTTTGCTATGTCGGACACGGCTTCGTCGGTTGTGGACAGACGGATGGTCAGCTTGTCCATCTCATACACCGTCGGAAGCGTGGCTATGCGAAAGTTCTTCTTCGTCCCGTCCACCGCGACTGCGTACCGTCCGTCCTGTGGGGGAAGGTTCCTCGAAGGATCCAGTCCAGATTCCACCTTGATGTGGTTGACCACCCGGACTGCGAGTTCCGCCGGAAGTACAGATTCCCGGACGATCATGCCGTCTATCCTGTAGCGGATCTCAACCCCTGTAGCAACTGGATCGAGGTGCACGTCCGACGCACGAGCACGTAAGCCCTCGGTGATGATCTCCCGCGCCAGGCGCTGCTCTTCCGAACCGAGAACCTCTTCCGCGCCTGCGAACACCGCGTCCTGGTTCCTGTCGCTGAACCGGACTGAGATACCTGCGACATTCTCTCTCGCCAGTCGCGCCCCGACCCCGCTCAACGCCGTCTCCAGCGCGACGGGTGTGGTCAAATGAAGGACCGGCTCCACATCGGGAAACGCAGCACGGAGGATCGAGTACTGCTGGTTCAACCTAAAAGGATCGGCGGAGATGGCCTGGAGTTTCCCTCCCTCACGCGAGTACGGGCAGACCTGCTCCGATTTAGCTCGCGAGAGTGTAAGCGCTTCGAACAGCGAGATGTCAATGGACGTGACATCTACGATCACGAACTCTTCGCCGTTTCGGGCGAGCATTTCGAGAGAGAAGAGCGCCTCGGGAGTGATCCCCAGGTTCAAAAGCGCCAGTACCGCAGGCACGCCGTCGGCAATCTGAGCCTCGGCGTCCGCCCTTACTCGATTCCAGTCGTAACCCAGCTGGCTCCAGCTCGCCGGGGTTCGTGAAAACGCTTCTATGTATATGTCCCCATCCGCTCCGCCCAACGGTTCCGCCAATGAGTCGATCATCACAAAGTCTCCACGTCGAGTGTCAGCACAGCGTTGTCGATGCTGCCGCTAAAAGTTTGGGTATGCCCTGCAGCCGCCCCCGGCCCGGCGGTTGTTGAACCGACGCTTGCGACCCCGATCTGCGCCTGTGTGACCTGGTAGAGCCGTGGCTCGCCCTGGAGCGCGTCTATATAACTCTGGATCGCGGGAAACGAGCCCGTAATCGTCGTATTGACCGTCCACTGGTAAACCGAACCCGCTATCGGGGCTGGCCTCTTACTTGGCGCGGATACCGTGACCAGCTCCACTCCGGTGCGACCCGCCAGAGTTGTAAGGGTGCTGACGATCCCTGAATACCCGACGCTCTTGGGAACCTTCAGGGAGTCTTTGGCTTGAAGCGCCTTATAGCTCCCCTCCTTCGACAAAAGAGACTGTCCTTGTGAAATCTGTTCCTGAACAGCAGCCCTGTGCGCTTGCGTATTCGCGATGTAAGCCAGATCCCCGTCGCGGATACCCCAGATGATCCTCGACGGGATAGCCAAAAGAAGCGCGACAACCACAAACTCTGTCAGTGCCCGTCTTCCAGCACCCGAGCCAACCGCGCCACCTTGCATCGCCTGACTCTGCCTTTTACCACCCCCCGCCCGGTCGCCGAAAAGCCGCTTGACCCCAGACGAAACCGCGTCAGCCTTGTTCCCAATCCCAGATACCACATCGAACGCGCTCAACCTTGCCCTCCTTGCCCGCCCGCGCTGCCCGCCTTTACGGGAGGCTTTACCCCTGTGGCGCTTCCGACACTGAACTGGAGCGAAAAGCTTGTCGTCTGGATGCCGTTGTTAGCCGAATACGTCATCGTCGAGGTCTGTACCGAGATAGCCCCATGCGACTTCATAGCGTTGATCCATGCAACAATCGGCGCGAAAGGCTTCTGGGATGGGATCTCAGCGGAGAAGTCCACCGTGACCACCCCCGGAGTGCCCTCGGTCATCTCCAGGTTCGTCACTATCGCGCCCGACGGCTGCGTCGACTGAAGAAACTGCCATACCTTCGTCCAATCCGGAGCGTCGGCCTCAGCTGTCCTGATCGGCGTCGTCTCCGAGCTGACCGACTTGTACATCGCGAGAATTGGCTGGTACTTCGCCAACTCGCTCCCCTGGGTCGTTATGTCGGATGCGGTACGGTCCTTGGCGATCCCGGCGGCTACAGTAGGAACGACTGTCAGGGCGAGAACGCCGCAGGTCATCGCGCCGATGCGTACTGCTCTGGTCCGAGATTCGCTTGCGTGGATATGCTCGAGCCTCTTGCTCTCCCATGCGGGGTTTGTAAACGAACGGATGTCATCGCTTGTGTCGTCGAGTGCCGCGAGCCGAGCGATTGCAAACTCCGGCCCTGGTCCTCCACCATCTGCACCTCCAAGGACTTCCACCTCGATCTCCCTCAGCGCGAAGCTTTGGACGACCACTGATGAAAGCGCCGCGCCCGCGCCATGCGCGAAGATGCGGTTGGGAATGGCGGGATCGTTTCTCCGCCAGCCCGTTAGATCCTGAGAGACGCTGTTGGTCAACCGCCTCAGGTAGTCTGCAACCCGCTGAGCTTTCTCCTCCGCGCTCCCCTGTTCGTCCGGGCCTGCTGAAAAGCCCTCGAATCTACAGCTGTCCACGAATGAGCTTCTCCTGGTTGCTCCACCCTCGACGAAATAGAGTGCCGCTCCCTTGCGCCCCATATGCAGATGGACGCCATCAGATTGGGAAACTCCCTGAACCGGAGTGGTAAAGCACTGCTTCGCGCCCAGATGGGAGAATAGTGCGTCTATTTCGGACGCGCCTATCATCCCCATGAGGACTACCTTCACCAAAGAGGGATCGTCGCTTGGAATTCGCCTGGCCGCAGTGTATGCCACGTCGCCCATTTCGGTACTCGCCGCATTCTTGATCAGCGCCTTCAGCACCACCGGGTTGGGAGCGGCCATCGAACGCAACAAGGTTTCTTTCACGTCCACCGGCCCGTTTATCGCGATCGCGATCTTACTTTTCTCATCTGTACCTTTTAGCGCCTGTGCGATGGCCGCTGTGGTGGGCAAATCGTGATACTCCCGGCTGTCCGTTATTACGCCATCTACGCAGCGCACGCTGTATACGGCGCTACCGTCGATCTCCAAGCCATAGCTAACTGTGTGACAGGTCTTCTTCTTCCTGCCGAGTCTCACCCCAGCCCCCCGTCGTTATGCTGCGACACCAGGTTTTCGATGGAGCGCGCAGTCGCAATCTTGCTCCGCTCGGCGGCCATATGCTCTTCCCGCCACTTCGAGTTGTTCACCGCCGCCTGGAGCTGGTCCTTACGCGGAATGCCCGCAAATACCAAGCCCGCCTTCTCAGCTAGTTGCACAAGCGGTCTGCAATCTTGCGAACATACGATCACAGCCACTTCTTCTCGTCCGCTCAGAGTTGCGCACAGTTGTTCCCGCTCATCCGCAGTACACACCACGGCCATATAGCGGTCGGTCTCCCCTATAGAGGACATAGAACGGTATGGTAACCCTAATTGACCTGCCGCTCGTCGTCCGTAGAACTCGTCGCCCACTATAACTAAATCCATTTTTGTGCTCGCCTTTCTTCCAGGGTTAGTCAAGGCTGTGCATACTACTTATAGATATACTATAACCTATGTATGCGCCACGAAAAGTCGTTGGGAGAACTTTCTCGCCATACTCATGGGAGTTGTTATGTGGCATTCTGTAATACTTCTCGGCGTCGTTATTGCCGGACTGATGGCAGGGTTCGCAATTGTTATAACGACTGACATGTTCTTCCTCGTGGATGTGACAGGTGCCAACCCAGCGCTCGACCCGGACGAAGCGCAAACCCACGTAGAGGAGTCCGCTCTGCCTACCTGGTCGACTGTGGCCGTTCTCCTAGCCGCAGAGCTGCTCTCCTTGGGGGCGTTCACCCGCTCCGAAGGGCTGCTTTCCTACCTCGCTCTGTTCCTCGTCCTCTTCAGCCTCTTCGCCATCACGCTGCTGGACGTACGCTGGCAGCGGATTCCGCTATCCCTCTTTATCCCTCTTGGCATCGGCTCGGTTGCATGGGTCCTTCTGCATCCGATAACCATATGGTCGTGGGTGATCTCGGGCGGCCTCGCACTAGTTGGTGTCCTGATTTGGCTTACCCACCCCGGCCGGCAAAACTACGGCGATTTGTTGCTGGCGATTTTTGTCGGGCTGTTCTGCGGTGCCGGTATTACAAGTTTTTGGCAGGGCCGCGCCGTAGGACTCCGCCTGTCTATCGGAATCTGCGTTGGCTATCTGGCGATCCTGGTTTACAGCTTCGTGACGCGGCCAGATAATCCCAAAGGCGAGCCTTTCGTAAAGCAAGTCGTCGCCGCAGGGCCATTATTTCTATCGACCGCGCTTTTTGTCGTGTTTCTGCGTTGACTGGTCTGTGAACCTCCCCACCCCTGCTCGCAATCGGGTGGACCGAGGCGTCAGTAACCTGGGTTTCGCATCCTATTTGGCCCCGGTCCACTATCAACATATGCGCCAGATCCGCAGGTGTCGCGCGACCTTCAACCGTACACGCGCACGCGCCTTCATTTAGAGAGGGATCCGGTCCACAATTATTCCTCGTCTTCGGCGCTATACGCTAACACCTGCTGCCGCGCCTTCACCTCTTCACCAGCTTGGATCTTCGCGTACCTTGTCAGCAACTTTGCCGCACACCACGTTAGGATGTTCATGGTGAAGATCGCCTCTGTAAAATGGACAAGCGTGACTATCGGTGACAAGCCTTGTGTCAACATCGCGTCAAAACTCGGCAGCGACACGCCCACCGCCAAACTCACCATGACCAGGGGGCGAAATCGCTGTAGATCCGCACGAAAACGCACCCACTCTCGTTTCACCGATTTCGTCTCTTTCGGTGGCACTTACGTGAACCTTTCCTGCCCATAACAACGCTTTCTCGTCTAGGTCCGCTGAATTTGTGCGCGCAATGCCACTCGCGGCGTTGACCCAGAAGGCGGCCCGGTGGTCGAAGTGATCATGCTTGTTGGCATGAACTCGTATCCACTGGGCGGATTGGGCTGGTTCCAGGTGACCCCAACGATGTTCGAAATATCTGGGCTCACGCTTACGCCTGGCGGCGGGTACGCCGTTGCGCTGAAGTCATAGGTGCCTGCAACTGTTGTGGTGACCTGCTCTGTGCAGGTGATCGTTGATCCAGACGTGGTGCAGTTTTGGCTAACCTGCGAGACATTTGCTGGATTGTTGAATCCTATTGTCACCCCTGAGCCCTCATTGGTTCCAACAGCTGTGATCGTGACTGAGTTTGCAACGGTTTGCGAAGTTGGCGAGGCGGACACGACCGGAGGTGTCAGTGGTTGTGTCCAGCTGATCGAGACGGAATTTGAGGTAGCGGATGATGCGGTTATCGCACCAGGGGCATACGGCTGCACCGATCCGGTTTGCGTCAGCTGGATATCGGAAATCTGGAACGCGGACCCGCTAGTTACGGTTGCACTCGCGGCTGCCACCTGGAGATAGGCAGTAGTCACCCCACTTGGTATCACTACTTGACTTGAATAGCCCCTATTTGCCGCTCCCGTGCCCCACTGAATCCACCCGTACGATCCCATTGAACCAGGGGAACTTTGCACTCCAATCGAGAACTGTCCCGAGATGATAACACTTGGATTTACCGTTGCACTCAGGGTGTACGTGTCCCCAGCAATAACTTGGATCGCCTGACTGTCTGTACCCTCATAGGAGCCAGATGGACCACCGGTATATGTCCATGCAGCGCTTCCGGCCCCCGGGTTGATTATGTTCCATCCCGTGCTGCCGCCAATTGTGGCCCCACCATATGCTGTCCACGTCGGATCATTAGGATACGTTGCATATTTCAGGCTTGAATCCGGCACCATGTTCCCCGCGAGATTTGCAGTGGCGCTGAAATTGTACGTGCCCGCAGTATTGCTCGTAACATTTTCGCTGCAGGTCATAGCCCCGCCCGTAGTGGTATAGCAACCGCTTGCTCCCGAACCGGTGACGCCCGACGGAATATTCATAGCAATACTTGTGCCGTTTGGCTCACTCGGAGACGTGGCAGTAAGCGTAGTGCTTTGGCCTACCGAAAGACTCGCGGATCCCGCCGACAGTGTTGGTGCTGACACTACTGGACTGGTGATAGTCTCGGTGAGCGTTCCGGAGGTTGAAGATAAATAGTCAGCGCTGCCCGAGTAACTGGCCACTATCGCATGCGATCCAGGAGCAGCGTAAGGCAGCTCACAGGTGGCCTGACCGCTCGAATTCAGCGACTGCGCCGTGCAGCCGTTTATCTGTGTACCGTTGTCGGAAAACGAGACTGTACCTGTCGTCGGGGTCGGCGCACCGCTGACAGTCGGCGAGACCGTGGCGGTGTAGGTGACGAGATTGTCGCTAAGCACTGGATTGGCGCTTGAGGACAGGCTCGTAGCGGTAGGGATTTGACTGATCACCTCGGACAACGTGGGAGATGTAGAGGGAGCGTAGTTGATGTCACCGGAGTTGTTGGCGACGACGCTGTATGTCCCTGGAGTCGTGTATGTCGTGGTACAGCTTGCTGTTCCCGTTGATTTGTTGATCGGGACATAGCCACAGCCCGGGATGGTTGTTCCGTCGCTCGTGAAGTCCATTGTCGCAAACTCTGGGGCAGGCGAGACCGTGGCGCTATAGGTGACCGGCATCCCCACGTACTGGGGGTTTGCCGAGGCGGATATGGCCGAGACGGTGGTCGGGATAAGACGACCGGAGAATATGGACATAGCGGGCGCATAGGCATTTGGCTGCGCGATCCATACGGTATTAGTCCTCGGGTTGACCGCGATGGCATCGGGTTCGAATCCTGAACCCGTATTTATAGTTGCAACGACGGTGTTGGTAGAGCCGTCGATTACCGAGATGCTGTCACTCGAATAATTGGCGGTGTAGATCGTGTTGGTGATCGGGTCTACGGCGATCCCTTCCGGCCCAGTTCCAACTGGGATGGTTGCAACCACCGTGTTGTTCGCGCCGTTGATGACAGAGACAGTATTGCTCGCATCGTTGGCGGTGTAGACCATCTTCGTGGTCGAGTCGACGGCCACGTGGGTTGGCATGTATGCGCTGGTTCCGAGGTTGATTGTTGTAACCCAAGAGTTGGTCGCAGTATTGAATACCTCAATGGTGTCGGCTGATCCACAGGACGAACACGCATATATGTTTCCCACATAGAGCATGTTGGTGTTCCGGTTAAATGCAAGTCCCCACGGCGTGGCGCCGGTAGGCGTATAGAAGGTTGATACCGATTGCGTAGAGCCGTTTACCGCCTGGATAGCTCCATATGTCTCGCTGCCTGTATAAATGGTATTCGTGCTTGGGTCTACGGCGATCCCGCCTGCATCGCTGCTTATGTACATGCTGCCCAGACTTGTTGACCACAACAGTTGATTGGTCTGTCCGGAAAATGCGTCAAGGCTCCCCTGATTAAGTAAATACCAGATGTTGCGAGTGGTGTCGACCGCGACTCCATTTGGGTAATTCCCGCTCGAAACCGTTGTCGTCCAGATGTTGTTCGCTCCGTTTATCACAGCTGCGGTATCGGCCTGTTGGTTAGCTACATATCCCAGGTTTGTCATCTGGTTGACCGCGACCGCGATCGGATATGCACCGCTCGGAGTGTATTGGCTGAAGACGACATTGCTTGTCCGGGCTCCGCCAACAAATCGATATGAGCTCAACTGACTGGCCCAGGAAAGCTGCTGAACTGTGTTCGCGCCTTCTTCTGCAACCCATGCGGTATTGTTATTTGGGTTTACGGCCATTCCCCAGGACCCCAAAGCAGTTGGCATAGAATTGACAATCTGGTTCGTAGCGGTATCGACAACCAACACACGCTGGGCATTGTTGCTCGCGTCTGAGACGTACAGCGTCCCTGTGGTTGGATTGACGGCGATCCCTTCTGGACTCGTCCAACCGCTGATTAGATCCGTAAGGGTATTACTCTGCCCGTCAATGACCGATACGTTCCCACTGTTTGGATTTGCTGTGTAAATCATGTTGTTAGCAGAATCCACAGCAATTGCGTAAGGGAATTCGTAACCTCCCGCCGCCACCTCCGTGACGTAGGTATTCGTCGCACCATTGATGACTTGGACGTAACCATTGCTGCCCGTCGCATAAACCATATTAGTTACGGGGTTCACCGCCACCGTTGGACCCGAGAGGCTTTCCTGGGGGCCAGAGGATATTGGAATGGTTGTTGTCACCGCGTTCGTCGCGCCGTTGATCACAAAGACAGAGTTGGTGATGCTAGTGGCGGCATAGATCGTATTCGTGTGAGGATTGACGGCAAGTCCAGATGTGTCACTGGTGGGGAGACCTATCGCTGCGGTCACTGCGTTCGTTGCCCCGTTGATTACGGTTATTTGAGCAGCATACGTGTAGCTGACGTAGATCATATTGGTCACGGGATCTACAGCAATTTCTTGTGGGTCGACTTGGGGAACATATATAGTTGTCGTCACTGCGTTCGTTGCCCCGTTGATCACTGAAATGGTAGACGAGAAGAGATTCGTGACATATGCGGTGTCAGTGTTGGGATTGACGGCGACTGCCTGTGGATTTGTGCCAACAGTGAGTTGCGGCCCAGTCTGGGGATAGTTCCACGCCGGCGTTGCTCCGGCTATTACCGAAACTGTGTTCGAGCCGTAGTTTGCAGCGTAGATAAAATTCGTCTGTGGATCGACGGCAAGCCCACGCGGGCTGGTCCCGACGTTTATGGTGTCCACGACAGCGTTGGCAAGGCCGTTGATCACCGATACTGCATTGCTTCCCCCGTTGGCCACGTAGGTCATGTTGTTTTCCGGATCTACCGTCACCCCATAGGGATTGCTCCCAACCGGAATGCTCACTGTGATGGTTGCCGTTGCACCATTAATGATCGAGAGGGAGTTGGAACCATAATTGGTGACGTAGATGGTATTTGTCTGGGTATCTACGCCCACCCCTTGAGGCCCTGTGCCGACGGGCACCGTGGAGCTGACCGTATTTGTTGCACCATTGATGATCGAAACGTTATTCGAGCCATAATTTGCCACGTAGATGGTGTTGGTGGCAGTATCAACGGCAATCCCCTGCGGATTGCTACCTACGGTCACCGTCGTCGCCACCGTGTTACCGATGCCCGCGGTGCTGCTAGCCCCGCTGAACACCGAAACAGTCCCGCTGGCTGCGTTGGTGACATACACCATGTTGGTTGCCGTGTCGACAGCGACGTTCGACGGTTGGCTCCCAGTCGTTATTGATCCAACCATCGCGTTGGTTGCCCCATTGATCACAGAGAGGTTATTCGAGCCGAAATTAGGCACATAGATGAAGTTGGTCACCGGGTCAACGGCCACCGCATAAGGGCTGTTATAGACGGGGATGGTGGTCGTCACCGAATCCGTCGACGCGTCTATGACCGAGACGTTGTTGGAATTGATGTTCGCGACGTAAAGGTTGTCTGTAACGGGGTTCACCGCAGTCCCCCACGCCCCGTTGAACCCGCCGATTGTGTCTATTACGGTATCGGGTAGGATCGCAGCGGAGGCGGGAGCGGCATCGATGATGGTGAGTGTGCCAGCCACCAGAAATGTCGTCGTCAGAGCCAAGGCAGAGCGCAAGGCCAATGCGCGTAGCTTCCGCGATCCGTTATGATTCGATCCGGCCATTTACAGACAACCTTTCACGAAAAAGTGCGCCACCTCGACAATCGGGGCGGCGCACAGTGGACAATTGATCAACGGTTTGTAGGAATTACCCAGAGATCGGCGAAGTCAGCCATGTGGATATCGCAGTTCCGCTGGAAGGGTAGGCCGCGCCAGTCGGCAGACCGCCAACCCCGGTGATGGCGCACGAGCCCGAGGAGGCAGGAGCCGCCGCATAATACGTCCCTGGCTGCGTGACCCCAGGAGGTTGCGTGCCGGTGAGCAGCGTCGATGATGCCGACTCGATATCGAGCGCATACATACAATGACCGTTACCATCCGGCACCGAGAACTCGACAGACTGGGGCTGGCCGGTGGTACCTCCGCCGGAACCGGCCTCGTAGACCACGTCGCTCGTACTGGTAGATGTGCCCGGAGTTGCTGTGAATTTCAACAGCGGGTCAGAAACCCCAAGCGAGGCACCCAGAGTTGTCGAGCCGGGCAGGGGTGTAAAGCTATCCTGCTGGTCATAGACAGAACTCGCAGCTGTGAGCGCAGCAGACAAGTTGTTGTTCGTGGCCGAAGTATGGGCGGAACTCAGATAGCTACCCGCGTAACTCCCACCCACTACCAGAACGATGGCCGCTATCGCGATGCCGATCATCTGGTTGGTGATTCCACCCGGGACAGAACGAACCCGCCGCCTCTTCGAAACAGGGATTCCCCGACGCCTAACTAATAGTGCAAACCGATGCCGTGGGCCGAGCCTGCGAAGTGACCTGTTCAAAATATACCTCCCAAGTGACGGCGCACGATTTCGCCATGACTGTTATTACTTTATCAGACATACATACCGACTGCAACATATCATAGGGGCGTGTTTGACTAATGCGAGGGGCACACACAGTCTGCATATTTACTGCGTGTAGTCCTCACTCTGGGCACAGTGGTGCTCTCATATGTCTTCACGGAGGCTTACCGCATCCGGTGGGCTGCAAGCACTACACCAGTTAAGCCCACAAATCGCCGCCCGCCTCCGCCCGCTCTTTGGATGCGTCGAACTGAATGTCGCGACCCCGCGGGAAAACCTCCGATACGATCTCTCTGGGATCTACGAGGTCGCCAAAGCGCATAAGCGAGGGCTCGAACCAAAGCGAGATCTTCCCAGTCGGGCCGTTCCTGTGTTTGGCGACTATGACCTCAATAATCCCTTTTTTCGGCGTGTTCTCGTCATACATCTCTTCGCGATGCAAGAATAGGACCAAGTCGGCATCCTGTTCAATCTGACCAGAATCTCTGAGATCTGACAACTGAGGCCGCTTATCGTGCCTGCTTTCGAGGTTTCTGGAAAGCTGCGACAAAGCCACAACTGGGATCTCGAGTTCACGCGCCAGGATTTTGAGGCTGCGTGAAATCTCGGCGACCTCCGCCTGGCGGTTTTCAATGCTCTTAGTCTTACCCGAAGTCATCAGCTGTAGATAATCCACAACAATCAGACAGAGACTTCCTCTAGCCTGCTCGCGCAGGGATGCAGCCCTTATGTCGGACACTCGCACCATCGGGTCAGAGTTGAGGACCAGATCCACTCCAGAAAAGGAGGTGACCGCCTCTCTCACTCTCTCGAGTTCCCCGCCGTCAAGGTCCCCCGACTGAACCCGCGAAAGATTCAATTCGGACTCTGAGGCGATCATTCTCTCAGTCAGCTCTTCAGTGCTCATCTCCAAGCTGAAAAAGAGAACCCTCTTCCCCCCTGCCGCCGCTACACGCCTGGCCACATCGAGCGCAAACGCAGTCTTGCCCATCCCGGGACGAGCGCCGATGACGATGAGCTGACCAGAGCGAAGGCCCTTGACCACCGAGTCGAGAGCCTTGAACCCGGTCATTACCTTGTCGATCACCAGCTCGCCATTCCCAAGCGCTAAAAGCCGGTCATGCACCTCTTCAGCAGATCTCGACAGATCGGAGACAAAGCGCTCCTTACCCTGAGTGAGGTCCAAGAGAGCGCCACTCAGGGCGGCCCCATATGGGGCGAGGTCTACCCCCTCTTCGGCCTTCTTGGAAATCTGCGCACCGAGAGTTCCAATCCTCCTGCGCTTGGCTCCATCGGCTATGAGGTCTGCGTAATGAGCCACTGACGATAGTTCGAATACATCGGACTCGAGCACGGCGATCGCATACACCTCCCCGCCCAAGGCGTCAAGGTCGGCTTTGGCCCGAAGTCCCGCGAGCACGCTTACGCGGTCGATCGGCAGACCCGTCAACACCTGGTCGCGCAATACGTCAAAGATCGCACCGTGCAAAGGATTGCGAAAATCAGATGGAGAGAGCTTGTGTGCGACTTCGAATAGGGCATCGCCATTCGCGTAGATAGCGGACACAAGCGCAGTCTCGACGTTGAAATCCCGATCCATTCTTAACTCCCGTTCCCGAGATGGAGAAGTGAGAGCAGCCGCTTGGTGATCGATCCACTGACTCCCTGTGCCGCTGATGAAGCTGCATGTGATTGCGGCACCACTGAGGCGATATGCGGCCCGCTGGGAATTATTGCCGCGTGGTGAATCCACCAGAATCCCGCCAAGAAGAAGAAGCCGAGGTAGAGGCATGTCGCAAACACCGACTCGGCCCACGATCCCGTCACTCCGAAAATCGGGTAGGACGATTTTTCGCTCTTTGGATACAGAAGCGGAATTCCCCCTCTCGTTAGAAAGTCGCCCAGCATGTGAACAAGCCACCCGAGCCCGACGAACAAGACGAACCAGTGATTGGAAACCGGGTGGTACCGATAGTCCAGCACGCCGCTTCCAACACCGACGAGAAGAAATGTCATTCGTCGAAATGGCAACACCCGTGGAATCGACAGTCGCCACGCGGTAGCGGTGAGCAGCCCGAACATCACGGCGCTCGCCTCTCTCGCGAACGAGAGCGGAACCAAGAGCGCGATTACGATGCCGAGCCCCAGGAGCGAATGCGTGAGCTTCCTGTGTCCACCAGCAACCCTATTAACCCCTTTTGAAAACCAGCGGCTGACTATTCCGAACTCGCGCGACACGCTCGAATCAGGCTCATCTATATCGGGGAGCACTGCCGCCCCGCAAACTGCCAAAGAGGAAACTAACCAGTCGGGAGAGCCCAGGCCAAAAAGCGCGACCCCGAGCCCCGTGCCAACTGCTAGACCCATTGCTGCATGCGATTTTCCCATCATGCCCCATATATATGCGGGAGATTCGGATAGCGCGGAGAAATCGCGAAGCCGCTTTTAGGTATACCCTGGTTGCAGCGACCGGGCCAGAACAAACCCGACACCCAAAAGCGTCACGCTCCGGGCCGTCCTGGAGAAGGTGTTTTGGCCTAGCGGCTGGTAAACGGCAGCCAATCGGTACACAACCTTCTGCCGAGAGGCAAACGAATCCCCCTAGTTAATAGGTCACGAGTCGGAGCTACTCTGCCGTATGAATCAATTGGTAATCCAGCCTTCCGGGCGCAGAGAAGGAAATCCTCAGCTCATAGTCTGGACCACTTTTAGCCTGCAATAAGTTGTTTAGCCGACCGGTGGGATCTTCGCCGAGCAATTCGTTGACGCCCTTCGTAGCCCGTGTCACATCGAACCATTCGCCTTTCAAGTTACGCGCGACAACACCCAAGAGCGCCGGCTCATTGGGATGCAACGGGTCACAAGCTCCCAGCTGCGAGAGTTTTCCTGTCATTACAGGTGACTCTCGGGAAAGCATTCCGAAATTGATCCACAAAAAGCCGTTCCATCCCCAGAGTGAAACGCATTGAGGGCAATACGCGCCTGAATGCCGTACCGAAATCGTTATATCGTCAGACTCGAAATAGTCGACGTTGAAAATCGGAAATATGAATTCGTCAAGGCGACGCGCTTCTTGGGCAAGTGACAACAGTTCCTGGTTCTGTCTAAAAACCTTCCAAGAAAGCCATACAGCACCAACTGCTGCCAGAGATGCAAGGATGCTAAAAAACAGGGTCAGCAATCTCATATTCTGATCGTCCTCGACTCAAGATCCAAATAACGAAACCTCGTTTCAGTTGACCCTTCCGTTTCCTGCACCGTACCTCCAAGTCGTACTACCCAGCGCTGATAACAAAGGTACCAGCTATATTCCCAGACGTCCTTCGACCTCTCGTTTCGGGAACGGCGCGTACTCCTCGCCAGATGCAATCCGCGCATTGCGATCACTCAGCAGCCGGATGAGTTCGGTTGGATTTTGGGCAACCGTGTCTTCCCAGCCATAGCACCTCGCAACAGCAATATCTAGATGCCGATGAAGCTCAGCGAGGCTGCGATGGCCACCCATTTCCATTGTGTTGTAAAGCTTTGTCAGGCCCACGTTGAATTCAGCGCAAAGTGCTCTTCTGAGTTCAAATAGTTCTCTTGCAAACTCGGCAACAGCTTCTCGGTCGCTTTCTTCAACCGGATAGGGCCAGGCAAAAGTGACAAATGCCGTGCTCGGAGTGTATCGTAATCGCGTTTCTAGAGTTGATGAGGTATGCCGAGCCCACACAGCGTGCGCCGTTGAAGAGAGAATCCCGAAGGAGTAGTCGTCGTCGAAGGCGAAGACATTAGTTAAGTTACTCGGACACCACGAAGCATTACACCACGTCAAAAATAATCTTTTCCCTGTCGCCGTGCCCGCAATATACCGCGGAAGACCGGCTATGGCTTTGCGTAATTCAGATGCTAACGAACCGAATTGCCACCAATAGTCCCGACGATGTTTCATTGCGTTACGATCTCGAAGTGGCTTGACGCGCTCTTTCACAATCGTCAATGCCTTTGGGTATTGCTCTGCATGTTCGAGTGGCATGGACCCAAAGTCGATGATCCAACGCTGTGGACGTTGGTTGGGATCGTTGGCGATTTCCTCGCCAATCAAATACGGTCTTACGACGTCCAAATAGTGGGCGTCCTTGCGAGCTAAAAGAGCGGCGGCTTCGTCAGGTGTCAAGATAAAACCCTCACCCACGGGGATTGGCCCCTGAAAGACCCATCCTTGATTCTCTCTTAGTGGAACAGGGGCGGGAAGTCCCTCGTCAGCTCTCAACGATGAGGTAATTCCCTTCACCACTTCGTCATCAAGGACATACCGCTTTGGTGATTCAGTAGGATTCTTGATCCAATTCACTAGGCTGACGTGTACTTTTGCATCTCCCGGCCACTTCTCACTCGACACAGCAGAAGTGATCACACCACCATTTGCAACCACATAGTCGAGACTTGCTGCTCTTGCCTTGTTCTGCGAAATTGAATTGGTTCCAACAAGACCCGCCCTGCCACCCTCTCCTAGGTGGTCAATGGCCTTGCGAAACCAATAGACGCACAGATCTTGCACCCCACAGTCAAACCGATCTACGAGCCACCTGAGATAATCATTGCCCAAAGCTTCCCGTAGATGTTGGCCTCCCTGAAAAGGTGGATTGCCAATTATCACATCCACTTCCGGCCACTCCATTTGGAGAGCATCTCCTTGTTGAATACCCGAAAGGTCCACCAGTGGCAATACCGGCTCCACCAGACCGTATGTGTCAGTCACGAGCTTGTGACCCATCCAAAGAGTCACCCTGGATATCATGACTGCGAACTCCTCGATTTCAATTCCGTAAAGATTGGAAATCGGATATGACGGCAAATCGCTCGGAGCAACAACTCCTGCGCTTCTGCTGAGTTCCTCAACCTTCGCCTTCGCTAGTTGTTCAAGGTGTCTCAGCTCCCTGTAGGCCACGTACAAGAAGTTGCCACAGCCACAAGCAGGGTCAAGCACTTTGAAGCGGCACAGATCTTCTAGAACCCCCAGCGCTTCAGATGGAACCTTTGTACTATTTATTCTTTCCGTCCATGGTTCAATAATGCTCGGGGTGACTATCTTTAGAATGTCGTCTTCATGGGTGTAATGAGCACCCAGCTCCCATCTCCGGTCTCTGCCGAGACATTCTTCCATCAGTGCGCCAAAAATAGTTGGGTCGACCTCTCTCCAGTCGTATCTGACCACCTCAGCTAGGAGCAACAATTCCGAGTGCTGCAGATGCACTCGAGCCGGATTGGCGAAAAGCCCTCCGTTGACATAAGGAGCACCGGAATACAGCCCACCGCGAAGAGACTGGTCTTGGGAATTGAGGACGTCAAAAAGGTAACCAAGCTCAGATGCTGACGACCGCTGCAAATCTGAAAGTAACCCTGTGATTATTCGTTCGACCGGACGACCGTGAATAAGTTCAAGACTTTCTGCAAAGAGACACCACACCATCTGGAGTAAGAACAGCCTGATCGTTTCTGGCGAGGCTGCATTTCGTTTCTTCAAAGACTCGTTGAGCAGCGCAACCCGTTTGGCGGCGTCAGTCGTGAGCTGCTTCCGGTGCGCGAGGAATAATGGTTCTTCGTCTGCGAGGAAAAGTAGTGACTCAAACCGATCCGGTAGCTCGGAGATGTCAAAAGTCTCCCTTGGACCCGATGGGTATCGTCCGGGTTCCCAGACTTCGAAGCGCTTGAAAGCACATAGAACCACGAAGGGAGTCGCTGGCCTGTTCGATGCAGGATCGGACGAATATTTCCAGTAATTCAGAGCCTGCTCACGATGCCGTTCAAGATGACTGGCCTCAGACGGAGCCTTCATTTCGACTATCGCGTGATTAGGGTATATGAGATCAACAATGCCACCTTCTTGAGGCCGTTCAAAGAAAGCGACGGTGTTTCCTTCAAGATCTATGCGAGGATTGCCGTACACGACGAACAGTTCATTTAGGAAGGTTTGAGCTTCGGCGCGCTCCGTGCCTTCGTAATCCTTCCAACGCTTTACAAAATCCGCGAGCGCTCTCTTGATCTCTTCACCGGAAACCTTATTGGGCATTCTTACCTAAAAAAGTGGGAGTTGTGGAACGGAGAGGTAACCCCGCTGGTGGAGGAGTTTGCGGATAACTTCGAGCTTCTCCTGGGCTTCCTTGAGCGCGCTTACCGCATAGTCGTCAAACAGTTCGTTCTTATCCAAGGTGTCCAACGCCTTATCCACACGAGCCTGTGCAGTTTCAATGGCTAGCATCACTTCGCCAAGTTCACGAAATATCCGCTCGCGGTTGTCTTGTTCCTTCGAAAGTCGTTCCACGTCGAAAATTCTAACATCTCACAAGATCCTCGTTGGAAAGTACCGAAGTTGCATCATTAGAGATGTGACCGATAAATGGACCTCATTCGGTGCCTGATACCACCCCCGCGCGATTACCCCCGAGGTACCGGTACAGCGTCTGTCGAGTGATCCCGAACTCCTGTATCAAGTTTGCCTTGGATTCGCCGGCATCAATGCGTCTCGACAACTCTTCGATCTGCACCTTATTTAATGCTTTCCGTCTTCCCTTGTATGCACCGCGCTTTTTTGCCATGGCGATGCCCTCTCTCTGGCGCTCGCGGATCAGCTCCCGCTCGAACTCCGCCACTGCTCCCATGACCGAGAGCAACAGATGTGACATTGGAGAGTCGTCACCGGTAAAAGTCAGGGCTTCCTTCACGAACTCGACTCTCACGCCCCTTCGGGTGAGATCTTGTACTATCGTGCGCAGATCGAGAAGATTTCTCGCCAACCGATCCATTGAGTGGACCACAATGGTGTCGCCCTCGCGTACATAGGCGAGCATCTCGGTCAGTTGAGTCCGCACTGTGTCTCTACCCGAAGCTTTGTCAATAAAGACCCTGTCCAACTTCAAGTTCTCTAGTTGACGATCAGGATTCTGGTCGAGACTGCTGACTCTTACGTATCCAACTTTTTGTGTGTTCAAAGCAACTCCGTGTTACATGAAGTCTAGACTTGCTGTTACAAGTGTAACAAAATGCTCATTATGACTCTAATGTTACGTGTTTGTCGCCCCCGGAAGGGCAATCTTTAGGGTACACCCTAAACATACAGTCGGCTTTGCCCATTCTGAGCACACAAGAGCGAAACCGTCGGCGGGAGAGCTTGGGTGTAATAAAACTCAGTGAACACCAAACCAGCTCTCCCTTCGGGCGGGGGTATGCCCTAGCCGACGAGACTTGTAGTGCAAGTGCCTAACTCGCACTCTCCACAAGCACGTAGCACTCGCTCCCATCATCGCCAAAATGCGCCTGTGGTTCCAGGTGACCTATCGCCAACTGGTTGAGTTCGGTCCTGACCGCGTTCGCCACTTCGCTTGTAGTTATATCTTTGGCCGACTGTCCCCTTGCTCCTGTCACCGCCGCAATTGCCGCTTCCAGGATGAGTTCGCTGTCCTCGTCATCAAGACCCAAGAGCCTGGTCACCTGGGCCGCCTTCTCGGGCAGCACCGTCACCCATTTTGGAACTTCCGCCGCAGTTGTCCCACTAGTGGTAGCCGTCTTGGCCATGGCTACAGCCGTAGGTGCGCCGTGGGCAGGAGGCTCTCCCTGGGGCGGCTCGTCTGCTGGATTCGGGTCATCCTGCTTCCCATTCGAAAAGGTGTACTTGATCTTGTGCTCGTCGAAATCCCACTCCACCGTAGCCCGATACTTTGTACCTTTCGTCCTGGACGTCATGACCCACGGACCGAGTTCGACGCCTAGAAGCAGCTGACCCAGCTCTTCTGGCGTCAGTGCGTGACCGTTGCAGTCGCGCCATGCCTTCACTGGGCACCATTCTTCGTTGGACAGCTTCGTCGGACAGTAGAACGTCTTCTCCGATGAGCGGAGCGGAACATTGTGGTCCGGGCACAGCACATCTTTCAGGGCCTCGTTCAGTTCGTCATTCGCGAACCGCAATCTGACTTTCCTCTCCTTCGAATCCCAAGCCATCTTGGCCGGAAATGCCTTATTCTTGGCCTGCGAGAAGAACTCACGCTCCGCTGTCACCGCTCCATTGCAGATGTCTACTAGATCTGCTGCGGTAAGTGCGTACCCCGAGATAGTCTTGTAAACCTTGAAGTTCTCCGGACACTTATCCCCCGCCTCACATCCCCAGAACTTTTCATAATCAAGTATCGTGCCGCCGCATATTGGACAAGCCACCGTACTCTGTGCCATTTGATTACTCCCTTCGGATTGAGTATTGCACTCCATATATATGCGGCAAATTCAGATCTCTGCGAAAGAAATGGCGGTAAAGATCCCACAATCTCGCCTACATAGCCCCTCATGTAAGAGCACTAGTGTATGATTACTGTGATGACGTCTACGCCACGTATCCGCACACCTGGGAGCCGAATACTACACCGCGCACGTTCAGCGGCGGGAATCACCCAAAGAGAGCTCGCGGCGAGATCCGGAGTCCCCCACGCCACAATCGCCCGCATCGAAGCCGGGTTCATCGCTTCACCAAAGCTGGATACGCTTCTGGTGATCCTCGCCGGCATCGGCTTCGGGCTTGAACTTGCAGGATTAGAGGCAGACGAAGGAGCCGTGTGAGATGACGCAAGGAGACAACCACGCGCAGAACTTCCCGGCAACGGACTTTGTGACGCAGACCTTCATGGCGGAACTCAAAAGAGTAATCGCGCTCCTCCGGGGATGGTACCGGACATTTCAGCCAGATGGAAACACGCTGTCTTCTTGGGCGT
This sequence comes from Actinomycetes bacterium, assembly GCA_021777475.1. GTDB lineage: Bacteria > Actinomycetota > Acidimicrobiia > Acidimicrobiales > Acidimicrobiaceae > SCQM01. The sequence goes on from JAJYDM010000003.1 coordinate 22,980, forward strand.
TTCTTCTCAGGGATCTTGACGCCTCACTATTTGTTCCCGCCGCCGAGATCTGGGCAATTTCCCACACGCAATGGCCTCCAGAAGCCAGCCAATTCAGAGAGCTTGTCGAAGACCTGGAACGCAAACGAGAGAACGACGCCGCCCGTCTCTCCAATACGAAACTCGTCGAACTCTCTAAGGCACGCTCCCTACGCAACTACAGCCCAGCCATCTGCGAGGGGACCACGTCGGCGCTGCATGCGTTGGCGAGGAGTGAGACCGGAGGGGATTTTCCACTGGATGTTTCAGAGCAACGGTTGTTCCAAGCGCTGAGAGACAACGAGCTGTTTTTGGTCTACCAGCCCATCGTTGACATGGGATCGGGAAGTATCTGTGGTGCGGAGGCGCTCATCAGATGGAACCACCCGGAATTTGGTACAGTCATGCCGGAAGCGTTTGTACCGCACCTAGAAGTAACCGGACTGATCGGAGTGGTTGACGCGAGCATGATTCGCCAAGCATGCCGCCAGGCGCGTGAATGGCTTACCGCGAATCTTGTCGGACCAGATTTCGCGCTGCATGTAAATGTTTCAGGAGTCGAGCTTGGTTCGGACCAGCTGGAAGAATACCTCGGAATGATCCTGGCGGAATCCGGTGTGCCGCCGAAAAATCTCGTCATTGAGATTACCGAAACTGCATTGCCACCAAGAGCGGATCTTTCAGCAAATGCAGCAGGAATGCGAAAGATCTCCGATCTCGGCGTGCGGATCGCCCTCGACGACTTCGGGTCCGGCTTCTCTTCGCTCTCCAGGCTCGCGGAGTTCCCTGTCGATCTACTGAAAATCGACAAGAGCTTCGTGTCTCAGATCGGGAATGAGCGCGAAAACATCAGGTGCGAAAACATCTTGGGGTCAATCTTCGATATGGCGCACCGGATGGGTCTCGGTGTGATTGCAGAAGGTGTGGAGACCGATGAGCAAGCCGGCCTACTTATACAGCTCGGATGCCAACTTGGGCAGGGCTTTCACTTTGGCAAGCCAATGCCGCCTGCGGACCTTGCCGCATCGCTGGGATGATTTCGGCCTAGGGCAAACACCGTTCCGCGCTCGAGATCGGAGAAAATCCTCGACCTGGCCCTAACGCGCCACTGCGACATCCCTGGGGATGCACAGATCCAGGTACAGCTCTTCGAAAGTCCAATAATGGCGGACCCTGGACGCGAGATAGAAAAGGTTCTCACGCGGACCGACCACAAATAGCCGGAGTCCCGCCGCTAGCGCAATTCCGAACTCGACGTGCCTGCCACCTCTCGAAAACCCGCTGTCGGCGGGCTCGGTAAACGCAATGAGCGCGTCTGCGACCAAGAGGTCCTGCATATCGTCCTCGAAGAACTTTTGGGCAAGTCTGCGATTAATCGGACTCAACAACTCCGAATCCAGAGCCTCGTGCTCTCCGCTTATCCAACGCGAAGTCACGACATGCCCGTGGTGTTCGAGCTGGTCGGCGTATCCCCTCAGCTCTTCATGCCGCGAATACCGCGCGGCCAAATAGAACTTCAAATTTCAACCTCCTCATGCCAAAACGCGCTCTGCGCACGGTTTCAGCGGATCCCTCCGGCTCCACTTGGGAATTCTCTCGGGCAAGCCCGAAACGCTCTCATCAAAGCTCAAGATTCGCCCCGCTGCCATTCGCAAGCTTGGCGCTAACGCCTCCGGACGGGAAATAACCGTGACGAGCGTTCTCTCTCTGGCTATCCGGGAAGCCAACGGCCCAAAAATGTGGTCGCCTGATGCGATCAAGACCTCGGCGAAGCGCTCCGTGCTTGCCGAGAGGTCTTCCCAAACTTCGAGAAGCGCCATATCCGCGCCATCCTGCCCGGACCGGACCACAAACCTCGGTCCTCGCCAATCGAACATGATGGCCTTGGCCATCCAGTGGGAACACCCGACAACCACTAGATCACACTCTTGCGGACGCGCGATCTCCAAGTACCGTCTGCTGCATTGGCGGATCAGGTGCATATCCGGGCTATGGTCGCATACGAGATTCTCAATGTCCACAAGGTGCAGCCGCCTCTGCGGGTGTGTTCGAGCATGACTGCGACCCGAACGGCTTTGGGTTTGGTAAACGGTCATGTCATTGCTCCAACATCTGGGATCTCTGTGCCGATATCGTCCGGTTCCCAAACGGGTACGCCTTTCCGTCGTGCCCGGCGCACCATATCCGCGGTACCCCGCCCACCAGGGAATGCAACGACCAAGTCGATGCCACTATCTAACATCTCCTTGTTCCTGATCGGACCCGCCTTGTGTCCGTAAACGTTCCATCTAGCTGGATGGGCCTCGATGGAAAAGCCAGCCAGTCCGCCGTAGTAGCCACACCACGAATCCGCGCCAGGGGCGCAGCCGTGAACGAGCGTTGCACCGAAATGCCTCCTAGCGAGCTTCCTTAGAACGACTTGTATGGTCTCGGTGTCGTTGTAGTCCCTTCCTCCGCACACCAGGATCCGCAGAGCCCCGACTTCCGGTTGCCGGGGCTTCTCTATCTCGGCGACCAAATGATGGCAACCCCGGTTGTGAATGATACGACCCTCCGCAACGAAGCAGTATTGCACGGGGGTATCGGGCACGGCCTCGAGCCAAACTGGATCGCATGGTTCGAACCTTTCGCTATCCTCGATACCATCCGCCAACTCCAAGACCGGACCTTCGGGGCCCCATGCGACCTCTACCGGAATCCGCACAACGCCCTCGGTTTCGATCTCCTGCTCGTCAATCCAAAGCCTGGCGTTGCACTCGCCGAGGTCTTCGCGGGAAATCTCATTCCCAGCCTCGTCGCACTCGTAGCTGTACCAGCACGGAGGCGAGGTTCCGTTCTGCGGCTTCGCGTTGCAATGAAAGCGCAACTCTCCGTCTTCGACTACCAGCTCATGCAAGGCCATCACCGACCTCCCTCTTCTCCGGCATTTTCCTCCGCCGAGTCGAATTCCGGCCCACCCGATGCCTGGGCATCAGGTGCCAACTCCACCGCGCCGAACAGCTTCCCGCGAGTGGATTTGAGGCCGTCGGACAGGTTGACTGTCGCTTCGGCAAGGATTGAATCGGCCATTGCTTCTTTGGCGTTGTGCCAGAACAGCTGCAGGCTTGCTCCGACGATGGGATCACTACCGTTGAGATCCGCCACTGTCTGGGGAATCAGCCTGCTGTCGCGTTGTATGAGCTCGACGAGCTGGGGGTGTGCCTTCTCGATGGAAATGACGCGCACGCCCCCGATCTTGAGCCATTCGGTGAAGCGTGGATCGTCGTGCCAACATCTCTGACCCCGGTAGGCCAGCTGAAACGGCTGCTTTACCGCAGTGACCCGCCCCTTTGTCATCGCGCTCAGCATCCCACTATCAAGCGAGGTAAGGATGCCATCGTCTTCGCTATCCGCCACAGTGCGATCGGCGTTGACCGACAAAGACCACGCCGCCCTGAGATCGTACTCCTGCTTGAACGCCGCCAGAATCTCGGGATCGTTCTCGAACGGACGCACCCCGCTGGCGGGGGTATTCACGATTATCCATTCACTATCAAGCGCCCTCAATGCGTCAGCAAAGGCCACCGACCCGGATCTGTCCACCAAGCCAGCCAGATCGACCTCGGCGACGCTCACGTCGCTGTCAGCGTATCTCCGCACCAGTGTCGGCGAGTGCTCGTCGCCCTCGATGCAAGCCACGCTCTGTCCGGTCTCCCTTAGCGCTTCTATCGCAAGGACCGCCAGTGTGGACTTGCCTACGCCGCCCTTAGCGCCGGTGGAAAAGACCAATTTTTTCGATTTCTTGGCTTCAGTAGCCATAACTCTTTCTCCTTTCGGTCTCGGAACGCCCGAGAGCCAATACCAGCCGAGACCTGAGCCTCGTTCTTCTATCTCCGCCCCATATATATGCGCGAGATTTCAAGAAATCCGAAGACAAAAAGTTTCCTGAGCACAGGACGCGGGCCGAGAGAAGATGACTCCAGTAGACGAGAAAAGACCGGACGCCTCAGATCCGGTCCAAAACCGGAGAATTCCAAAAAAAATCCCTCGGTCACAAAATTGCGTGAAATCTCCCGCATATATATGGGGCATGAAGGGACTACAACAACTGCTGCAATCCACAGGATGCCCCGATGCCGACACGCAGATGTCCAACGAGGAGATTGTGGCCAAAATCCAAAGTCTTGTCTCCGCTTGCGACCCGGCGGATAGGAAAAAGCTAGCCCACCTGCAGGAGGAACTCTATAGAAAAACCGCCGCGCTGGTAACCACGCTTGCACGGCAATACAACCGAGGGCACCCACTAACCGAGGACGAGCAGTCAGAGCTCCCTCTCGCGGTATTTGACGCTGCACGCAAGTACGATCCCGCTCGTGGCGCGCAGTTCAGCACCTACCTCGCGTTCTATGTCCGCAGCGCGCTCCAGCGGGAGCACGCCTTCACCCATGGTCAATCCCAGGCGAAGTACGCACGGGCCGCGAGGATGCTCAACAACCCCCAAAACTACGATCGGGAGCAGGTCCGGCGAGCCGAGGCTTTCCTGCGGAGTAAGAAGGCTTTCTCGGAGGAAACCGTTCTGTCGGACTCCGACACGCAGATGTCCGCAGAAGACCTGTTGTTCATGATCACCGAACAGAACTTAGATGACGCCAAAAACGATCGGCTGCTCGCGCTTGCGCGGGAGGCAATCCTCAACCTCGGTGGAGAGGAGCAGCGGGTGCTCTTGTCAATGCTCGATCCGCAGAAGGCGACGACGGAGTACGGTTTGAAGACAATTGGGGCCGTCGCGAAGGATATCGACTTGGACGAGCTCAGCGTCGAGGTCGACCGCCAACGAGTATTCGTGACTATCCGCGACTATATATTCGAGCGCGACCCCAGTCTGGCCCCTCCCGGATGGACCAGCGAGCAAAAGGGCATCCAGGTGCCAGGTACGGAGGTATTCGTCCTCGGCCTTTTCGGAATGCCGACATCGGGGGAAATGGGCAACTACGCCAAGCGCATCGGGGGAATCCATGTGCGCCAGCACTGCGCCACGCCAACGCCCAGGCAGCATCGCGTCGCTGGCGACCCCTCCGAAACCGCAGGAGAAGATGACCGGCTGTCGCTATTCCCTGACGACACACAAGAAGAGCTGTGCACGCCATCCAGCGCGGCCGAAACTGCTGAGACCAAGAGTGTCGGTTACGGACTGGGTATGGGGAGGATGCGCTAAGCCGCGAAGGGCGTGACCGTCCTAGTAGTCTTAGTATCCACGGCGTTAGATGCCAGGAGGTGATAGCATTGAGATCGCGGACCGGGGCCAATGCCAAAACGAAACCCAATGCGATTGCGCCCCGGTCCGCCAAATCGCGCAAGTTGGCCATGCGGACTGCAGCGGCCAACCGGCTCGCGTCTCGGCGGCAAGAGGACTGGGCCGGGAAAATTGCCACCGCCTGGTTGCGCAGCAATGGAGTAAAGTTTTATTGCGACATCCGCCGCGCGCACCTTTGGCGAATCTGCGCCCTGGCGGTTTTTGTGACGATCCTGAGCTGCGCATGCGGCATCGGTGCCGCATCCATGGTGACCGCAGCACACCACAGCGTGAATATGGCACAGCCATGGTACCGGCTCATGACATGGGAGCCGCATCTTCCTTGATCTACTGAATGCGTTACGGCTTGAGAACCAGGAGTTCCTGAACGACAGCGTGATGGGTAGTTTTCATCGGCACAAGAGCAGTGCGCAAACCGTGGCGTTCCGCCATTGCCCTGACTTCCGGCACATCGTCGTAGGTCATCATCGCCGCTCCGCGCACAGACGCCATGAGAGCAAACAAACACTCATGATCGATTTGGTTGTGGGTGTAAAGGCGCTTGCCTGCATTCTTGCCACCTGCCGTGTAGGGTGGATCCACAAAAAACACTGCGTCTGGGTCGTTGGCGTACGCCTCGATCACAGCGAAGGCATCCTTGTGCTCGAAGCTGACGCGCTCACGCATCGAGCGAAGTGCCAAAATTCGTTTTACCAGCGTCTCTGGATACCAGCGGGACAGAAGTCCTCGCCCATTCTCACCTTCCTTGATTAGTCCGGCACCTGCCGCCAGAATGCCGCCACGCTGCATCCGGTTCTTTATGATCGTGCGAAAAGCGCGGCTCTTGCAACTGATGGGCGCGCCATCGAGAACCTCCCTGACATTTCCAAGCGTCACATCAAAGCTGACGATGCGTTCGCACAGCCAGCGAACATCCGAATCCGTCCCGCTGAAAACCGTTTGCCATACGGCGGCCACGTCGTCGTCCAACTCGGACAAGACGACATGGTCAGCTAGGCTTTCCGCTGCAACGGTAAGGCCCGCCATGGCTCCGCCTGCAAACGGCTCGACGAAGACCGAAGGTGCGCGCACCGGTGTTGTCACCCACTTGCGGACTTCCGGCACAAGCCAGGTTTTTCCTCCTGGATACCGGAAGGGGCTGAGCTGGCGAACCTGGGCGACATTCGTTGGACTCTGCTTGTCGCGCAATTGTTCCACGAAGGCGGCAAGAGCCCCGATCCGTGTCTGACCGATCATGGAATCCGGTTTTTGGCCAAGGCGGACTCCAGCCAGCGCGCCGCGATCAACAGCGAGTTCCTCGGCGCATTGGAAACAACAACTCTCATGCAGTCGGAGCGACATGGAACCCACCGCCGGTCCTCAGCCGATCTGCCCGGGCAACCGTGGATGAAGCGTCACTTGGCTAACCTCCGCGAACTCCGACTCCGTCCGGCTTTCGGGGCGCGCCTGCTTAGGGCGCGTCTGTTTCCGAGGTCCGCTCGTCTTCTCCTTGTGCTTTCTGTTGTCGATCTTGTTCGCGATGTAAACGCCCGTCATCTGGCCCATAGCCCCGCCGATGGTCGCGCCTGTCGGCCCCGCAACGTGCCTACCCATGACCGCACCCGCCACTCCGCACACGGTGCCCACGCACTCTTCCAAAACTGGCTTTGACATCTACCGCTCCCAGGCTGCGTCCAGCGCCGCATAGAGGTTCCCCAATAGGAGACGCAGCAACGCCGGCACGCGCGCCCGGATCTCATCCCCGGACCTGCCGGTCTGGGTCGAAGTCGCTTCGATGCACTCGTCGATACTGCGCACGCCGTCAAAGGTGGTCCACAAGAAATAGTCCAAACCCCCGAGCGCGATAGCCTCGGTTTTTGCAAAGACAGGAGGCCCGCCTTGAACGGAAGAAGGTTCGACCGCCCTTTGGCCCGCCGCGATCAACAGATAATGCTCTTTGTCGTTTGGGGCCTGGCCCAGTCCGCTCGCATGCGAGACCACCTTGAGCCTTGTCACCTCGCTCCACGCTGGCGATTCGTCGTCTGCCGGAAGCATCGCGACCAGGTTCGCATCAAGCAGATCCTTGAGAAGCTCGCCTGAATCGCCGAGATCAGCCCCTGCGCAGAAGGCGTCTATGCTGGAACGGTCCATCGGGACGGCCAGCGCGCTCAACAGTACGTATGACAACCAATCGATCTGCAAAAATCGTTTTCCCTGCCGAAACCACGGCGAAGCGAAGGGTTCGGGGCCCTCCGGATCCCGATCCACCCCGTCGTCGAGAACGCCCAACCCGACGCCGACCGCCACGTAGGTATCTAGCGCGGAAATGTCGCCAACTGATTGTTCCATCTGCTCCTCCATTTCTGATACGTACGACTGCATTCGCAGTCTCCTTCTTTGTTCTGCCGTGGTGCGGACCGGGGCGTAAATACCCTGGTTATCGTCTTGGCGATGGCCCCGGTCCGCGATCTTGAGGAATTGTGATTCCACATCTCATATATATGCGGGAGATTCGCAAGAAGCTCTGCCCATGTACAAAGATCGGCTTGCCAGGTAGGCTCAGTGGCTTCTGCCTGGATGCTCTTTACCACTATCGGGTGTGGCTCGGAATGCCACTGGCTCCAGCCATCGGAACACAGATCCCCACCCGGGCGAAGCCCCGAGATCAACTCGGACGTTGCATTCTCCGACGATCCGGCGAAGCGGGGCAGTAGTCTGACAGTAGTCTGACAGTAGTTGCGGGAATGACGGGGACGTATCTCAGCGCACAATGGCGTACAAGGGCGTACGAACGATTGCAGAGATCAGGGGTTTAGAAGTATTATCGGCCCTGGTCACGGGCCTATTATCCATGCTGCGACCTGCAATGTTTTAGTCGGGCTGAGAGGATTTGAACCTCCGGCCTCTTGACCCCCAGTCAAGCGCGCTAACCAAGCTGCGCCACAGCCCGAATTGTCACTTCGATAGTAACAAGTGACGGTTTGCGATCATGCAGGATATGTCGATTATCTCCAGTTCGTGCAAGCGCAACCGGACTGGAGCTACTGTCAATGGCCCAGAACCTTTATCAGCCAGAAGATCAACTGAAAAAGTCTGTAGCCCAGATAGATGACCGTGGCCACGATCAGCAGCTTAAAGTGCCACGGTGCCTTTTTTGGCGGTGCGATGACTGCCCCACATGTTGGGCAGTCCCCTTTTCTACCAACAGCATCGGCCTCGTGAAACTTGGCACAATTCTCACAAAATGGCACTGCCAACTCCGACCAAATTCAAGTGACTCGCTGGTAACATTCCTTGTCCAATCGCCCCGACACTACCGGCTTGACCTACGTCGTACGCGTAACTTTATTGGTGTTGGACCTAAAGCGAACCGCTCTCTAAGTTGTCTTTCAAGATAACGCAGGTAGCCTGTGGACAGTTCCTTTGTGGTGAAAAGGGTGAAAGTGGGCGGATCCGTGGCGCCTTGAACTCCGTAAAGTATTTTCGAACCTCTCGGTGCGCTTTTAGCCTGGGCCTGCTGCAGAAGGACATTCAGTTCTCTGGTTGGAATCCTATTCCTATAGGCCACGATCGAGTCAGAAAGTGCCCGCCACAGTTTGGTCACACCAAGGCCCGACAGGGCCGAGATTCGAAGCACCGGAGCATAACTCAGATAGGCCAACCTATCGTCAACCTGGTCATTGACAGTAAGTTTCTCTTCAGTTGTAAGCAGGTCCCATTTGTTGAGCAAAACCACCACCGGAGAGCCGGCCGCATCGATTCTCTCAGCCAGACGCTGATCCTGATGGGTGACGCCCTGAGTGCCATCGATTACGAGCAGAGACACATCGGCTTCATCGATTGAACGTAGCGTCCTGACCATGGAGTAGTACTCAGTACCGCCTTCAATTCTTGACTTCCGCCTCATTCCGGCTGTGTCGATGAATTTCAGCGTGCCGATTTCAGTTTCGACCACCGTATCGACTGAATCGGTGGTGGTGCCGGCCTGGTCATGCGTAATTGACCTTTCATCACCTATGAGCCGGTTGAATAGGGTTGACTTGCCGACGTTCGGTCTTCCGACGATAGCTACCGAAAATGAGGTTCGTTTGGATAATTCTTTCTCAAATTCTTCAGTCTCATCTGTCCCGCTGTCGTGGTCGGAATAAGTCTGATCGGGGTGTAGCTTCTGCAACTCCGTTACAATGCGATCCAATAGATCACCAGTAAGCCGACCGTGAAGTGCGGAAATGTTCAGAGGTTCCCCAAATCCGAGACGCAAGAACTCCCATGCATCGAGGTCTCTTGCCGGTGAGTCAGCCTTATTAACCACCTGAATCACCGGCATCGAAAATCTCCGCAACATGTCAGCCACGGCCTGGTCCTCGTCAGTAATCCCCACCGTTACATCCGTCATAAAAATGATGAGATCCGCCTGCTTCGCGGCCGATTCAGCCTGGTCAGATATCTTGCCCTCGAGGGTCCCGCCTGACGCCAGCCAACCACCCGTATCGATGATCTCGAAATCGAATCCTTGCCAATTGGCGGTTAGAATTTTCTGGTCGCGTGTCACACCTGGTCGTGCGTCAACTATTGCAACCTGTTTGCCGACAATCCGATTTATCAAGGTCGACTTGCCGACGTTTGGCCGTCCAATAATCGCGACCCTTCCAATTGGTCGCTGACTGGGTAGAAATTTGTTGATTCTCTGGGTACTCAATGAAATCCTTAGGATTCGTGTCCGAACACGGTCAACACAGCTGCTATATAGCCTACCTGGAGTTTCAGCCCAGGAGAACCCACCTATTGGACGGATAGCGCCTTTGAAAGCGAGAGGCCGTCCGTCTTGATAATCTCAACTGAGCGCGGCAGGTCAAAGGGAGTCATCCCATCGAGGAAGCGGCCTTGGGACAAACAGACATCGGGAAGCAGGTACCGGTACCCTTCTGGTTCATTGGAGAGTGACTCCATCAAATCCTGGCCTACCATCAACCCGGCAACCGAGATATTTCCACCGAAAAACTTGTTCTCCACTATCACGAATCTGATGTCGTTTCTTGAGTGGCGCGCAATCAAGGGGGATAAAACCTTAAATCCATAAGATCCAGTGATTATCGCAACAGGTCGAACACCGAGGCTTCGCCTAATCTCGATCCTGAGGGAGTCACTCGCGGTCCTCTCAGCCCGATATCCTGAGGCAGGGGCGCCATCGACCGATCCGAAAAAGCCTGGTTTGATACCAAATGCCCGGTCACTGTCGCCTTTGAAGGCTGCCTCAAAAGCTCGGGCCATGCCGATCCCATTTTCATGTTGGGGAAAGCCGTCATAAACCTCGATCCGGGGAAACTCCCGCTCTGCCAGCAAGTAGTACTCGTCAGAAGCGTAGATCATTCGCCGACCCAGCAGTCTTAAAAAGATTTCCTGAAATTTCTCAACAGAGTCAACAATGCTCTGAGCCTCTTTCAGGGAATGGGGACGCATGTTCGACTCCTGTGAAAACTTCGAAATACCTAGAGGTACTGCACCCACGGAAGCAAGATCCGGATATTCCTCCAATATTCCTATGAGGGTTTCCTCGAAATGATCTCCGTCGTTAACACCAGGACAGACGACAATCTGACCGTGCACCTCGATACCGGCCTTTAAAAGCTCCTTCAGCCATCTCAAAGAGGTTGCTCCACGTTTATTCCGCAGCAGTTTCGACCGAAGCAAGAAGTCTGTCGAATGGATCGAGACAAACAACGGGGACAATCTTTCTGTAATGACTCTTTCCAGATCAGACTCGGTAAACCGCGTAAGAGTAGTAAAGTTTCCATAAAGGAACGAGAGCCGATAGTCGTCATCTTTCATGTACAAGCTCTTACGCATTCCCTCGGGAAGCTGATAAATGAAGCAGAACTCGCAGTGGTTGTCACACGTCCGGACTTGGTCGAATAACGCCGACTCGATCTCCGCCCCCAATGGCTCTCCTGCTAGTTTCTCTACTGTGATGAGTTGATGTAGTCCACCACGATTCAATTCGATTTCGAGTTCCGGCTCGTCGACGAGGAGTTGGTACTCAATGATATCCCGAGGGCGTCGTCCGTTTATTGTAAGGAGCTCATCTCCCTGATGAATCTGGGCTCTTTCAGCTATCGATCCTTTGCTGACGGATAGAACGCGGGGCAAAGACATACAATCCATAGTATTGCCGACCCACTACTCTGGTACACGTGGAAGTCCAAAAGGTCATACTGGCGAGACCGCGCGGTTTTTGTGCAGGCGTTGAGATGGCAATAAAGTCACTCACGTGGATGGTGAGGGTTTTTGAACCACCTGTCTACTGTTATCACGAGATTGTACATAACAAGGTAATCGTTGACCGGTTCAGAAATCTCGGAGTAATTTTTGTCGACGATATTTCGGAGGTTCCCAAGGGGGCTCCCGTAATGCTCTCCGCTCACGGTTCAGCGCCGGAGTTGGTGGCAAAAGCTCATGCCGTAAGTGGAATAACCGTCAATGCCGTTTGTCCCCTTGTCACAAAGGTGCATCACGAGGTCAAGGTCAGATCCCAAAGAGGCTACTCCATAATTTATGTGGGGCACAAAGAACACGACGAGGCAATCGGAACCATAGCAATTGCTCCCGAATCAGTTACGTTGATCGAGAACGAGGATCAGCTCGTTCGAATTCCGGACAATCTTGAGCCAGTGGCAATGATCAACCAGACCACTTTGTCATTGGATGAATGGGCGGGAATCAGAGAGTTGGCTGAGCGGAAGTTCCCAAATCTATGGATGGCCAGCAGATCAGATCTGTGCTTTGCGACGACGAACAGGCAACTCGCCATAAGAGAGATCACAACGCTGGCAGACACAGTGGTGGTAATTGGGTCGGCTAATTCCTCGAATACTGTCGCGCTTGAGAAGACAGCCCGGAGATACGGCGCCAGAAAGGTTTACCGAATAAATCATCCTTCTGAGCTTCCCAGCGACATCAACGGAATCGTAGGGATAACCGCTGGCGCGTCGGCACCGGAGGACTTGGTTCAGGCGGTGGTGAACAGGCTCAACCCAAAGGCGGGAGTGCAGGAGATATGTGTGACTGATGAAGACGAGTATTTCCCCCCTCCTCCTGAGCTGAGGGAGCTTTTGCGAGCAATTAGTGCCTTAGTTGCGCTTACATTTTTGACACCGATCGGTTCTGACTCACCCCTAGACGACGATCGTTCGACCTCGGCTTCGGATACACTTAATGACCTTAGGACGGCTTCGACCATTCTGTAGTTGCGTCCGCGGAGATTTTCCCATTTGCCGCCCCATGAGTTCGTTGCGGGGGTTGGAGAAAACCATCTTGAATGTGTTTCTTTTTGAGTGGGGGGGGTTGGTGATAGCGGAGCTGCCGGATCCTTTGCTATTGGAGGCCGAGCATGGCCTGAGCCTGGTCGAAGAGATCCTGCAACTTGGAGGTGAGTTCACCGGAAAGTTTCATTAACGAAGACCGCGAGACCCGTCCACCGCCGTTCGTCTCGGGATAGATTGGATCGCCAACAATAACTACGATCTTGGTAAAGCGCGGTAACTTCATGGACTTTCCCCAGGCCCGCTCCGATCCACCAATCCCCACTGGAACAATTGGGACGTTTCCCTTGATAGCTATGTAGGCTGCTCCTTCAAAAAGTCCTTCCACTGTAGGACCGCTCTTGCGTGTTCCCTCCGGGAATAGAACCAGGGGCTCACCACCTTTAAGAACTAGGTTGCAGCGTCTCATAGCCTCTCTGTCGGCACTCCCGCGATGAACTGGGAATCCGCCTAGCGCACTCAGGATTGCCCCGCTCAACTTATATTTCCAAATAGCATCTTTGCCCATATAGCGCAGACGCCGTGTCGTGAGAGACGCCACTAAGAGCGTATCCAAATTGGAACGATGTACTGGAGCGAGAATATAGGGACCGCTGGGCAGCTTTTCGGCACCGATCACTTTGATCCGCCAGAAAGCCCGGTTTGCGGAGTGCACCAATGTGCGGGCAAGGCCGTAGGCATATAACTCCCACGCCGCAGGCGGCCGCATGTGGAAGGCTTGAATGCTTGTTCGATCAGATTCTGAAGCCATTAAATGTCTAACCTATCCCCTGCCGCGATGCTTTGTGCTTTTCCCATAAGTCGACCACTAGACCTTCGACCTCTTCAACCGTCAAACTGGTAGTGTCGATCTCCACAGCCCCAGGTACCTTTTGCAGCGGAGCAACGGCCCGTTCACTATCCCTTTTGTCTCGTTCCGTAATGCGATCTGCCGTAGCCTCAGAGCGCCTTATGGCTCTCACCTGGGGATCTGCAGCCAAGAAAATCTTCACCGGAGCATCGGGAAAAACAACCGATGTCATGTCGCGACCCTCGACAACAGAGTCGCCATGATCGGCAACCCATCTACGTTGCCACAACAGGAGCCTCTCCCGGAGCTGGGGAAAAACTGCAATCTTGGAGGCTGCAGATGATACCGCATCTGTTCGGATCTCGTCGGTCACCTCTGTCCCATTCACGAAACACCTCCCGTCTTCAAAGGCGATTTGAGCGAAGTCCGTGGCGTTCATCACCTCGGCCTCGCTTTCAAGGTTTGCCTTTGAACTCAAAGCAGCCCAAGCCATCATGCGAAAAGTCGCACCCGTATCAAGGTAATTTAGACCCAGTCGGGCTGCCAGACTCTTTGCCAATGTCGACTTGCCTGTTCCCGCCAAGCCATCGATAGCTATAAGTTCCAAACTGCCACTCCTATGATCAGCGGTTAGATATATTCAGCTGCGATACATTACAACACTCACCCTTCTCTCAGCCAAAACACAGCTCAGTGAGGAGCGGATCTCATTGCCTAGTGCTTTAATGTATATATGGCTATAACTAGGTTTCCAAAAGATAGAGGACTAAGCGCGAGAATGGGGCTTACCGTTTTCCTGATCGGTCTTTTATACGTTGTCTTTATTTCACTTCTCATTGCTGTTGGAGTTCAGTCCATAACAGTAATAATCATCGCTGGTGCTCTTCTCTTTTCCCAATACTATTTTTCCGACAAGATTGCAATGTACTCAATGGGAGCGAGAATCGTTTCCGTTGAACAAGCTCCTGAACTCCATGCTATCGTCGACAGACTCGTTGCAATGGCCGACATGCCGAAACCGCAAGTTGCTATAGCCGATATTGATATGCCTAACGCATTTGCGACTGGCCGCTCGCCAAAAGCAGCGGTTGTTTGCGCAACGACTGGCCTTCTTCGGAGATTGGACACCCAAGAGGTCGAGGCTGTCTTGGCCCATGAACTCTCCCATGTCGCTCACAAGGATGTGGCGGTAATGACAATAGCCAGCTTTCTTGGGATGGTTGCCGGATTCCTCACTCGTATCGCTCTTTGGTCAGGGATGTTCATGGGAGGTGGCAACTCCCGGGGAAATAACAACTCAAACAACAATGCGGCGGCTATTGAACTGGCTGTAGTGCTAGTTTCAGCGATCATCTATGCCATCTCTTTCCTCCTCACGAGGGCTCTTTCCCGCTACAGGGAACTGTCTGCCGACCGTTCTGGTGCAATTCTGATTGGCCGGCCATCGATGTTGGCTTCCGCCCTTGTAAAAGTGAGTGGTGAGATGGGGAGGATTCCGACCAGGGACTTGCGCTCAGCCTCAGCTTTCAACGCTTTCTACTTCACGCCAGCCTTGACTCAGGGAGTATCACTTGGGAATCTCATGTCAACTCACCCCACTTTGGAAAGGCGTCTGGAGCAGTTGTCGAAGCTTGAAGAGCAAATGAACCGCCCCGGTTAGAATCAGATCATGAAGATCTTCGACACAATACTTGGCCGAACGCAACCGGCAAAGTCGAATCTCGACAACCTGTTTTCATTGCCAGGTGCAAGCATAACTCTTTCGATATCAGGCAACCTGGTTCCTACTGGAAAGGCCGGTGTGTGTTTCAAACCCGCCTCTGGGGCGTCTTTTGAAAACGCGATCGCCGAATTTCAGACCGTCATCGAGACAATGGGTACCAAGAAACCTGCGCCAAGTGCCACAGACTCATACGGGTATGACTGGGTGACACTGTCAGACGAGGATTTTGGCACTCTTGTGACCAAGGCTCATGTTCTAAACTCCACAATTGATAATGCTGGTTTTGGTTCACAGCTACTTTGTTCGGTCTTTCCGTTCAAGGAGACCGAATCTGGGGAAATCGTCTACTTCGTTTATCTGTTCAAAAGAGGATCCTTTTATCCTTTCGTCCCGACTGGGCAAGAGAAGCGCGACAGCGAGAGAGAGATGGCAGTAAGAGCCTTGATTGAAAAAGAGTTACCAATCGAACAGGATCTCGCTCACTGGTTCCCGTTATGGGAAATTCCGCTGAAGTAGCAAGGTCAGATCTGGTTGGAGCCAGATCTGTTCCTATTCGAGCCGGCGCCTTGAATCGTCTGTCGGTGCCTCAGAAGTTATCAGAACTGGACCTTAGTGAGATTCCAAAGATCCCCCAAGAAGGCCGGATACGAGGATTCTACGCTTTCAAATCCGCTAATTTCGGTGTCACCCGTCACCGCCGCACCCAGGATGGAGCAAGCCATGGCTATTCTGTGGTCGAGGTGGGCCGATACTTTTCCCGCTTGGAGTTTCTCACCTCCGGATATGGCCATCCCGTCCGGAAACTCTTCAACCTTTGCACCGAAAGACCGGAGGGCCTCGACCATTACCGAAATCCGGTCGGATTCCTTGACTCTTAGTTCCGACGCTCCCGTGATGACAGTGGTTCCATTGGCACAGGCGGCAGCAGCGGAGAGTATGGGGATTTCATCGATAAGTCCCGGAATCTCATCGGGCATAATTTCGGTGGAGTTAAGTTGGGACGATCTTGCGGTGACATCGCCTGAATTTCGGGATCTGTAGACGACGTCGATCTCGGCACCCATCCTTGTCAGTACGGGTATGAAATCGCTCCTTAGATCACCCAGATAGATATTTTTGACGGTGATTTGGGAGTGTGGCGTAATTAGTGCGGCTACCAGCCAGTAGGCAGCTTGTGACGGGTCGCCGGGAATCTCATATTCGAGCGGGTGGAGACTACTTTGTCGAATATGTATCTCGCTTCTGTCGGCGTAGCGCGCGACATCGATCTCAGCACCCGCATCCAGTAGCATCTCCTCGCTGTGATGCCGGGTAGGTATCCGCTCAACCACCGTAGTCGTTCCACTGGCCCCAAGACCAGCAAAAAGAATAGCCGACTTCACTTGTGCGGAGGGAACGGGCATTTCGTAGGTGATGCCGTTAAGTCCATGGCTTGTCAAGGTAAAAGGCGCGTTATCTCCATGATTCGAGGCTTGTATCACTGCTCCCATCTGCATCAGAGGTGTGAATACTCTCTTCATGGGTCTGCGGTTCACCGACTCGTCCCCGCTGAAGGTGTAACTCCCACCAAGTCCTGCCACCATGCCAGCCCCAAGCCGGATTAGCGTGCCGGAATTGCCAACGTCCAAGATAGTGTCGGGAGCATGGAGGCGATCGCGGCCACCTTCGACGAAAATACGGCCTCCTATGTCATCGACCCTTGCGCCAAGCTTGGCAATCAGAGCCTTGGTTGCCTGAACATCTTTGCCCTGGGAGAGGCCCTTGATCATCGAAGTACCAGATGCGAGGCATGAGATCAAAAGGGCACGATGCGAAATTGACTTGTCACCGGGAACCGTTAGTGATCCGTTAAAACTTCGACTGCCCGGGATAGATACAACGGAATCTGAAGCAGTTTCTGCCACCTATTCACCTTCCCCCATTGCGATCAAATTAGCTTGTCTCATTCTGGTAAATCATCTCGTAGGTTCTTTGCCCCCCTCAGGTAAACATGGCGCATCTCAGTCCTTTTCCGTGAACTCTCGAGGTGCATCATGACTCTGATGCAAAGGGGAGCCGAGTTTATGATCTCCAACTCCCCAGCACACATTAAAGGAACGTCTCCCAATCCCAGTTCACGTGCCGCTGCTGCCGGAAAGGCCGAATGAATGTCGCTGGTTGAGGTAAATAAAATACTGATCAGGTCTTCCTTGTCGATCTCATTGCGATCTATCATTTGGATTAGCAGTTCTTTGGTGTATTTTGACACCTCCTCTGCGGTATCAAAATCAATCGTTGTTGCGCCTCGTAACGCTCTAATAGCCATCTCGGTCAGCCTAATTTCTCCGTTGTGTTATCGATGTCTTGTAACATTAGTTTGTGACGCGGCATTTCTCAGAGCGACCACTTCACTCAATTCCAGATAGCGCCATTCACCTTGACGCAGTCTCTGATCTCGTATGGGGCCGATCCGCGTACGTGCCAGCCTGACCACCTTGTGTCCAACGGCCTCACACATCCGTCTCACTTGCCTGTTGCGGCCTTCATGAATAGTGATCCGAATCAGGTCATCTGAGACTTTACCCACCTTTGCGGGTGCGCTCATTCCATCCTCAAGCTCCACTCCACGGCGGAGTCGCGCAATTGCCCTTTCGGAGATCGGACCGTCAACATGTACCAAATACTCTTTATCCACTCCATGCGAAGGGTGGGTGACCAAATTTGTCAGGTCTCCGTCGTTGGTAATTATCAGTAGGCCTTCGCTGTCGTAGTCGAGGCGGCCTACGGGAAAGAGCCGGACCTCGCTCGGTACAAGATCCGTGACAGTTGGACGGCCAAGCGGATCGGTCACAGCACTGATGAACTCGGGCGGCTTATTGAGAAGTATGTAAACGAAATCTGGACGGATACCGACCTGTTTCCCGTCCACCATTACCGAATCAGCTTCGACGTTGACTCTGGCGCCAATATGAGCGACCTGCCCATTAACCTCGACTCGTCCCTCGGCGATCATGTTCTCGCAGCTCCTCCGGGAGCCGTATCCTAGCCTTGCCAACACTTTGTGTAGTTTCTCGCTGAGTACGGCCTTGCCAGCCTCGCTTGCCGAGTTTTCACCCATTTCAAGCAGTCTCCCAACAACCGCAAAACGTCAATGGACCTGTTGTCGTGCTAATAAATCTGAATTCAAGATGATCCACTAATAACTGCCATCGAAAAGTGAGGCCTCCAGGGCTTCCGCAACCTCAGGCAAGGGCATAAAACCTTCTACTTTTGGAAGTTCCGCCAAACTGAAAATTCCCAGTTTTTCCAAAAAAGCCGGAGTGGTTGTGTAATACCGTGGACTCCCGGGTCCAGTCTCCGCAACAGTCGATTCAATGTAGCCTCGCGAAATCAAAACCTTGATGACGTAGTCCGAGTTCACTCCTCTGATCGAGGATATTTGCGCCCTTGAGATTGGTTGCCGGTAGGCAATTATCGCCAAAGTTTCCAAAACTGCACCCGAAAGCCTTGGATGGATCTGGCTGAGTGCAAACTTCTCAATGACCGATGACATTTCAGGACAGGAAGCAAATCGATAACCTTCAGCAACCTTTTGGATATAAAATCCGCGGTCTGAGGATAGATAAAAACTGGCCAGTTCATCGATCGCAGCCTCAAACTCCTCATTACGGACCCCAAACACTTCCGTGGCCCGTTCAATCGACAGGGGTTCGGATATGACCATTAATACTGCCTCAATCTCTTTCGACAACGCTGCTCTGTCCGCCGAATTCAAATCGGCTCTCCGTCAATCATCGCTCTTCCTTTCACATTCACAATATAGCCCTTACGTGCAGCAGCGAATCAAGTCCATCGTTGAAGCTGGGGCCACACCCCCGCTTGGTGCCACCCGTCAGTCCTCCCCAAGATGAAATCCGGACTCCTCAAGAAAATTATCAAGCTCCGCAGTAGAAAACTTTGCCGAAATCCACTGGACCACAATTTTTCCAAGTGAACGTTCCTGTTCGATTTGTATCCGCGACTGTCGGTAAAGCTCGAGAACCGCCAAGAATCCAACAACGACTTCTATCCTCGTTTCGGCATTGTCCATGAGCTCTTCAAAGGTACATCGGTGCAGTTCAATTAGACGAAGTACCACTGCTCTTGCGGCCTGGGAGATAGAAACGGGGTGAGCCGGGAGATGTGAAACGTCGACAGATGCATCTGGTTCGAGCACAACGAACCGTTTCAGACTGTTGGCCAAACGTTGTCGGGTGACCCCGGCAAGGAGGTCCGGCATAAGTGAAGCATACGGTTCTTGCAACACTCCAATGTGTGGAGTGCTCCTAGAGGCAGTTTCCATCAGATCAAGAAAAGCAGTTGATACATCGCGGTACGTCTTCACCTCCAGAAGCCTGGCAATCAAAAGGTCCCGTTCTTCGAAGAAGGCGAAATCCTCGTCCATCTCAAGTGGATTGGAATTTGGAAATAACCTTCGGCATTTGAGTTCAATGAGCGTGGATGCGACAATTAGGAACTCTGTGGCAATCTCCAGGTCTAACTGACGCATAGACTCAAGCTCAGCCAAATAGCCATTGACTAATTCAGAAACGGACAACTGCCACAAATCAACTTTCTGAGCTGTTATCAGGGAAAGCAACAGTCCGATTGGACCTTTGTACGCATCAGTCTCGACTTCAAAAGACAAACTACGACCTCATATCCACAAATGAAAATCTCAAACAAACTTTAGCTTTGGAAAAAGTAATAACCCCACCGTGCCTCTCCGGCTAAAATCGTTCCATAAAGGTTCATGGATCTTCAAGGTCTCTTTTGGGGGGAAAGAAAAACTGCCCCTTCGCAGCCACAGGATATCTGGCGGCAAAGGGGCAGGTCAAAACAGGTGTTCCTAGTGAGACTCCAGCTCACGTGCTGGCTCGCTCTCTTCGGTGTAGTCACCTGGCGAAGTCCGGTCAACTCCGTTGGAAATATTCGCAGCGTTGAAGATTGCCGAAAGGACAACCACGATAATCAAGTTCGCAATAACCGCCCACACCGCGGCATATCCAAGCTCGCTGTGGCCAAAAATGCGAAGAGAGTAGGTCGAGGAGGCAAACTTGAGGGTATAGGCCATATACGTTCCCCAGCCCATTCCCACCAGCCAACCGATCAACAGAGCCTTCTTATGGAACCAGCGTGTCCATAGACCACCAATAATTGCAGGACCGGTCTGAAGAATCCAGATTCCGCCGAGCGTCTGAAGGTAGATGGCATACTTGAGTGGAATCACAACAACAAAAAGTAGCGCGCCGAGCTTTACGATCAGCGAGACTACCTTGGCTACCTTAGCTTCCTGCTGGGTTGTGGCATCCGGCTTAAAGAAGTCCTTGTAGATGTTCCTGGAGAAGAGGTTTGCTGCGGCAATTGACATTATTGCGGCAGGAACCAATGCACCAATCCCAATGGCAGCAAAGGCAATTCCCACAAACCACTGGGGAAGCGTCTTTAGTAGGAGTAGTGGGACCACTTCCGACGACACGCTTGTCTTGATGCCAGCTGCGAGTGCCATGAAGCCGAGGAGAGCAAGCAGGGCAAGCGCGACCGAGTAAAGCGGCAACAAAGCAGAGTTCCGCTGAATTGTTCGTCCGGACTTTGCTCCCAAAGTTCCAGTTATTACGTGAGGATAGAGCAGAAGCGCGAACGCTGAGCCAAGTGCAAGAGTTGAAAACGCTCCGTACAGTTTTGGCGACAGATTGATGTTCCCATGCTTGGCAGCCAAGGCGGATTGCGATAACGAAAAGATGTGCGAAAATCCGCCCAACTTCGCAGGAATTGCAATGACCGCCACTATTACAGTCGCGTAAACAAGGATGTCCTTGACAACAGCGGTTAACGCTGGCGCTCTAAGTCCGGAGGTGTAGGTATACGCAGCCAGAATCGCAAAGGCGATAAAAAGCGGTAGATCCTTCAGAGCTCCCGTGGTTGATACACCCATTGCAACTAGGACAGCCTGAATACCTACAAGCTGCAGTGCAATATACGGCATCGTTGCAAGAATGCCTGTAATCGCGACGGCCAGCGACATCGACCTCGAGTCAAATCTGGCCCGAACAAAGTCTGATGGTGTAACAAAGCTGTTAGCTTTGCACACCCGCCACAAGCGCGGCATGACGATAAACATGATCGGATAAAGAACAATCGTATATGGAACCGCAAAAAACCCAAACGCGCCAACACCGTAGATCAGGGCTGGTACGGCGATGAATGTGTAGGCGGTGTATAGGTCTCCTCCAAGTAAGAACCATGTGACCCAAGTGCCGAACCTGCGTCCGCCCAATCCCCACTCATCTAGAAGACCCAGGTCCCCTTTCTTCCATCTGGCAGCCCAAAAACCCAGCCCTGCCACGAAGAGAAAGAGGACGAGAAAAATAACGAATGCCTGCCACTTAATATTGATCACCCCCATCTGAAGAAAATATCAAGATTTTCGAAACAATATGCATTAGCCCGAAATTGCTGTCCGACGTACCAATTAACTCCGCGGCTCGGAGAGAAAATATACGATACCGCCAATTATCCCGGTGATAACGATCCAAAGTATCAAGTACCAATAGAAGTACGGCAATCCAAACAATGTCGGCGTTATCTTGGCATAGAAAGACGGAATTAATGTACCGATGAACGGAAGAATGAAAAGCCAATAGTACCCCCGCTTTGCTTTTTCCGCCACAGGCTCACCTCCTCTACTAATTAATATGTAGTCCTCCGGCCCTAGGGACGAAGTGTCCAACTTTTATGCTGTTTGTTGTGTAAACAAAAGAGCATTCTTTGCAGCTAAGGCGAATAATACAATAACTAGAACTGTAAGGAGTGAAATAAAAGAATTAGAATTACAATTTTGTGCTTCTCCGAACAGGACCTGTCCAGGACAATGGAATTCTCCGCCACTTGCAGCGTAACGCTGTGCCGGAATGATCGGTGGGAATTTGCCACAGCTTGTTTGGATACCAATGTCGCCTAACATCTAAGGCTGTGATACGAGTCCTTTCCGGAATACAGCCGAGCGGCGATCTTCATGTTGGAAACTACCTCGGGGCAATTCAAGCCTGGCTCCAGGATCAGCATGAATTCGACGCCTTTTTTACGATAGTTGATCTTCACGCTATTACCGTGGAACACTCACCAGAGTTGCTTCGTGCCAATACCCTCAAACTCGCGATGACGCTTTTGGCTGCTGGACTTGATCCGGAGATCTGCACGATCTTTGTGCAAAGCCATGTTTCCGCACATGCTGAACTGTCCTGGATACTTGAGTGCACCGCCACCTATGGCGAACTTTCGCGAATGACCCAGTTCAAGGACAAAGGTAAGAGCAACGACTCAATCAGGGCCGGACTATTTACCTATCCAGCTTTAATGGCGGCAGATATCCTTCTCTACCAGGCTGAACGGGTTCCTGTCGGCGAGGACCAGCGTCAGCATCTAGAATTAACAAGAGATCTCGCCATTCGTTTCAACACTAAATATGGAGAAACCTTTACGATTCCGCAAGCGACAATACCTCCTCTTGGAGCCAGAGTTATGGACTTGGCGCATCCAACCGCGAAAATGTCCAAATCTTCAAAATCTCCGGCAGGTACCTTGTTCATTCTCGATTCCCCAGATGAAATTTCGAAGAAGGTCAGCCGAGCCGTAACCGACACTGAAAATAGCGTGAGGTTCGATCCTGTGAATCAGCCGGGCGTATCAAACTTGATTGATCTCTATTGTGCCGCTACCGGTGAATCCCCTGTTGAGGTCGCTTCAAGACACACCATGTATGGGGAGCTAAAAAAAAGTGTCGCTGACGCGCTGATCGCCCTATTGAAGCCTGTTCAAGACAGATATAGTGAATTTTGCAAGGACCCGGCGGAAGTCAGCCGGATCCTTAAGCTTGGGGCTCTGAAGGCTGGCGAGGTTGCCAACCCTACTCTGATCGCGGCTAAGACCAATATTGGACTAGTTACACCTTAACGCAGGAGACTTGCACACGGAGCACAGTATTTTGTTTTCGGCACGGCTTCCAGGCGCTCCAGGGGAATATCCTTTCCACATTTCATGCATAGGCCAAAAGTACCATCGGCTATCCTGCCCAGTGCTTCGTCAATTTCAATGAGAGTCTCCCTCAATGGCTGCACCAGTGCCTCAGCCTCACCTTTTTCCGCTGTCACTTGGGAAATATCCGCAAAGTTCGGATCGTATCCTCCATCGGTATTCCTTGACAAACCAAAAGTCTCGAGCGCCTCCGTGACCTCTTTGCGCTCGTCAAGCAGCAATTGCTTCAATTGGGAAATCTCAAAATTGTCTAAAGCCATAGAAAACAATACACCTAGGCATCTATTGCGCGAGGATGTGCACTGAAATAAACCGAACGAATTCTCTCATTGGAAACTTTCGTATATATCTGTGTCGTGGCTACAGAGGCATGTCCCAATAGTTCTTGAACAATTCTAAGGTCAGCACCATTATCCAACATATGGGTGGCGCATGAATGTCTGAGCACATGGGGCGAAAACTTATTCGCGAGACCTGCCCTGTTGGACCGCTCTTTTAGGACTAGCCAAGCACCCTGTCTAGTCAGCCGAGTACCTCTCAAATTAAGAAACACCGCATCGAGTGAATCCCTGGATCGTTTTGATTTGCCCAGAATCTTCATTCTCCCGTCGGGACCAATCCAGTTCATGATGGCCTGATATGCATATCTGCCCAAGGGAAGCAGTCGTTGCTTGCTGCCTTTACCGGTTACCACTACCAGCTGCTCCTCCAAATACAGGTCGACCATAGAGAGGTTGACCAATTCGGAGATTCTCATCCCGGTACCATATAAGAGTTCCATGATTGCCAGGTCTCTCAGATCCACAGGTGAAGAATGGGAAATAGATCCCAGTAATTGCTCCACCTCAACTTTTGTGAGTGACTTTGGCAATCTCAACGGCACGCCCACACTTGTGATTCCGGAAAAAGGACTTGACGCAATCAGGTCTGATTGGTAGAGAAAAGCGTAAAAACCTTTGATTCCAGAGATGATCCTGGCTTGTGACGCTTTTGAGTGGCTCGCGCTGATCGCTTCAAAGAAGAGGTTGAGATCTTTCAAGGTGAGATTCAGATAATTGAGTTTCTTCTTCTCAAGGAACTGAAAGAATAGGGTTAGGTCCCTACGATATGACTTAACCGTGTTATCCGACCTGCCACGGACTACGGAAAGAGTGAAGAGATATTCTTCAACATGATCACCTTCCATGACTGGTTAGAGCCTCGGCAAAGAATGTGACCAAAAGGCGACTTCGTCCGAATCTGCCAGTGTGCCAAAGGTCGATTTATTACTTGACCAAGCAATTGGATATAGCATGTCTCTCTCCTGGGGACCTGACGAGAGATATCCGGCAACCCTTGAAAGACCAATAATTGTCTTGGCGTCGGAGATGATCCCATCGGAAATCAACCCTTGAACTTTGGACAGTTCGACCGAGATTATCGATGACTCGACCTCCTCAATCGATTGCGGTGCCATTTGGCCCAATGTCAAGCCACGGGCAAGGTATGAAAAAGAGTGCTCATCGGTAAAACCGGGGGAGTTGTCAAACTCTCCAAGCTTGATCAATGCGGAGCATCTGAGGCCCATCTCCTCCTCCAGCTCTCGGATCGCCGCTATTTGTGGAGGCTCATTTGCAACATCTCGTTTGCCGGCTGGAACTTCAATCAAGTTTCTACCAAGTGAAGCTCTGAACTGTGAGAGCAAAAGAACGCTTTTGTTATCCTCTAGAAGTGGAACAATGCTCACTGCACCAAGATGCCTGACTACGTCACGTTCGAAAACCGATCCGTCATGTGTTGAAAATAGCGCTTTGACTAGTGAAATCACGCTGTTTCGATACAGTTCGACCTCAGAGATCTTTTGAAACATTCGCGGCTCCTGCCTTCTTATAAGCGCTATCGCCAGATTCAAGGCTAATCCCACATTTTATCTAGGATTATCACCCAGCATCGCTGTCAGCATTCTTACGATCAACAGCAGCCCTCATGAAGGATGCGAATAGTGGGTGAGGACGGTCTGGCCTCGATTTGAATTCGGGATGGGCTTGGGTTCCAACCCAGAACGGGTGATTTGGTAGTTCGATGAACTCAACCAAAGCCCCATCAGGCGAGAATCCAGAGCAAACGAGTCCCGCATCTTCAAGCCGCTGGCGATACTTTGGATTAACCTCAAATCTGTGCCTGTGTCTCTCAGATACCACAAGCTCGCCATAGGCCTTGGCGACGATGGTCCCGGGCTTGAGCACGGCTACGTAAGCGCCCAGCCTCATCGTGCCTCCGAGATCTGTGATACTTTTCTGGTGCTCCATGAGGTCAATTACTAGATGGGGAGAATCCCGCCGGAACTCGCCGGAAT
The DNA here is from genome assembly GCA_021777475.1 of Actinomycetes bacterium. Taxonomy (GTDB): domain Bacteria; phylum Actinomycetota; class Acidimicrobiia; order Acidimicrobiales; family Acidimicrobiaceae; genus SCQM01. Next base: position 48,489 of record JAJYDM010000003.1, read on the forward strand.
GTGCGCCTTCTAGTCCAGCTACATTCCTGGCGTAGTCGATGACCATTGTTTGCAACCCTAAACAGAGTCCCAGGGCAGGAACCTCATTCTCCCTGGTCCATGTCGCAGTAGCAATTTTACCCTCAATGCCTCGCTCGCCGAATCCTCCGGGAATCACAATCCCATCCAAGTGACCCAACAGGCCTGGTGCCATCATGGGCGTGACATCCTCGGCCTGTATCCACTCCAGGTCCACCTTGACGCCGCATTGAATGGCCGCGTGGCGCAGCGATTCAACGACGCTTAGGTACGCATCTGGAAGATTGATATATTTGCCAATTAGACCTATCTTGACACGCCCAGTAGCATTGTTCGACTTCTCGACCACATTCTCCCATGAACGTATCTCCAGAGGGTAATCATTGTGGTCAAAGCGCAACAAGGAAAGAACCAGCTCATCAAGGCCTTCCTGGTGGAGCACAATAGGCAGCTCGTAGAGGTTCTTGGCATCCACTGCTGAAACTACAGCGTCCTGCGAAACGTCACAGAGCATAGATATCTTGGCTTTCAATCCCTCGGAAAGCGCCTTGTCTGATCGGCAGACAATGATATCCGGCTGGATACCCCGTGATCGCAGCTCGGTAACTGAGTGTTGTGTGGGCTTCGTCTTCTGTTCACCGCTGGGACCGAGAAAAGGAACCAGTGTCAAATGTATGTAACATACGTTGTCTCTGCCGACGTCTTTTCGAAACTGTCTAATCGCCTCCAGGAATGGAAGAATCTCTATATCACCGACTGTGCCGCCGACCTCGGTGATAACTATGTCGACATTGTCATCGGCTAATGCCAATATACGACTCTTGATCTCATCGGTTACATGTGGGATAACCTGCACGGTCTTACCCAAGTAATCCCCGCGGCGTTCACGTGCGATAACCGAGGAATAAATTGATCCGGTAGTCACAGAGGAAGGCCTGGTAAGATTAACATCCACAAAGCGCTCGTAATGACCTAGATCTAAATCGGTTTCCGAGCCGTCGTCGGTGACAAATACCTCGCCATGCTCGAATGGATTCATCGTGCCAGGATCGACATTTATGTACGGATCGAGCTTCTGCATTACGACACGCAATCCACGTGACTTCAAAAGTCTCCCGAGGGAGGAGGCTGTTAGCCCCTTGCCTAAAGATGATGCAACTCCTCCAGTCACAAACACGTGCTTAGCCAAAGTGCACCATTGCCCGACTCTCCCGATTCAAATCAACTTCACCCGATAACCATTGGAAAAGTCTATACCACTCAACACGCCAATTTCTCGAACTTCTTCGCCGAGCCGTGAATTGTCGACCTAAATGTTCAGAACTTCTGAGGTGCCAAAGCAAAGTGAGAATAGATGTCCTCCCGCTTGTTAGAAAATATAACTAGAGTCACCGAAGTCACTGACGGATCCGCATCCAACTCTTGTCTACTCGGGAGGTTATCGGCCAGATTCACTTGTCTTATATCGGCGATCCCATTCACGACGATCTCCCCAGGGGTCGCAATATGCTCATCGCCGGTTAGAACCGTAATATTCATACTTTGGATGTCGCCTTATCCCTGATTACTTGTCGCTTTATGACTCAGACAGCAATTTTCCCAAATCGTTATGTCACGATCGGACCAAACATGATGATACTGGAACCTCTCCTCGCAACTTGTATAGCCGGTCGATCCGACAACTGCCGAGCATCTGTACCGTTTATTCCCTAAATGTCAATCGTGAACCTTGGTGAAATGTCCAGCGATTGTCTACCAGTGACAATTTGGGTTCGGACCATGGACCTGGGCGCGCTGGGAATGCTTTTTGCGGCGTCCTCGAAGGGAATACCTTTCTGAAAGGCCGGTTAGCGGAGACTCTCATCTGAGAGTTAGGGAACTTGCTAACATCATGCGCGCCAACCCGACAGAGAACACGCTCTTTGCTCATCTGGTGCAATGCCCCCAAGACATCGTTTATGTTGCCGTAGAGAGTGTCACTTCCGAGATCCGGATCCTCGATAGACTGCAAAACCGAAGCTTCCGCCAGCAAACCTAGATGCTCGGAATCAGGGTCCCAACCGTCTTCTTCTTCGACCTCTCCAGACAGTCTCATCCGGGAGAATTTCGTTGCATAACACGAACAGCTCACTGCAATCGCGAGTCGATGATTTCAACGGTCCAGTCACTAGTCTGGTCGACATTAATTGACTTAATCCCAGACTTGTTCTTGAATACGTAGTAGAGCAATTGAAAAGGTTATGTCAGGAAACAAGATTATTGCGAAAGAAGCGTACGGTCTTACGTCTTGTTTATTCCCCTGGGAAATGTCAACCTGGCATTGTGGTTTGGTATTACCGACAATGAAACAGGGCCAGCACTTCTATGCTTTAATCACGACACTGGAGGCATCAACATGAACTACATCACCATGCTCAAAGGTAAATTGCACCGAGTAAAGGTGACGGCAACGGAACTCAATTACGAAGGATCTTGCGCAATCGACTCCGGACTGCTGAAATTGTCGGAGATCAGGCCGCACGAGCAGATTCACATTTACAACATCAACAATGGTGAGAGATTCATTACATATGCAATCGAAGCCCCTCTAGGATCAGGGATCATCTCTCTCAATGGGGCAGCTGCACGGCTTGCTGCCGTGGGGGACCTCCTTATAATTGCGACGTTTGCGCAAATACCAGAAGAGTCAGCCGATGACTTCCATCCCCTCGTCACCTATGTCGATGACAACAACCAGCCTGTGGCGAAGTAGAACCGCTCCTTTTTAAATCTGCACATGGCCTCAAGCGAAATTCCCCGCGCTAGTGTCACAACTTCCCAGCTCTCGACAGCATCTCCCTTGCGTGGTCCCTTGCTTTAACTGAATCATGATGGCCGGACAGCATCCTTGCAAGCTCAGAAACTCTTTCCTCACCTTCGACAAACTTCCCTGACGTGATGGTCCGGCCGTTCTCCTCCATTTTCGAAATGGCAATTTGGCGATCCGCGAATGATGCAACCTGTGCGAGATGGGTTACTACAATAACCTGCTTGGACTTTGACAACTCCGCGAGGGCTTCACCGATACTCACGGCAGTTTTTCCTCCAATTCCAGCATCAACTTCATCAAAGACCATTGTTGGCACCGTTGAAGGGGAGACCAGCCGGATCGCAAGCATAACCCGGGAAAGCTCGCCTCCAGAAGCTACCTTCGAAACCGGTCCAAGTCTCTCTCCACTATTGGAAGAGAACATGAATGTAACAGGATCGCCCGTAGCTGATTTGCCAAAATGCACCTCAAAACGTCCGTTTGGCATTGCGAGCGATGCTAGACGCTCCATTACGCATTTTGAAAAATCGTCCGCACCCGTCCGCCGAGAAGAAAGGACTTCGCTCTCCAGCTGGCCTATCTCAACCTCGTACCCCTCGATCTCCTCTTCGAGCCTGCTTGCCACAAGTTCAAACGACGATAGCGCTTCGATCCTTTTGGAGACCCTTTCGCGATAGTCAATCACCTCTTTAAGCGAATCTCCATATCTTCGCTTGATTTTCGACAGCTCCAAAAGCCTCTCCTGGAGCTGTTCGAACCTTCCCGGGTCAGGGTCAAGCCGGTCTATCTCCGCTCGAATCTCCCGACCCACCTCTCTGAGAGAGTCGATCTCACCTGAAAGGCGATCAACTATCTGAGCGTAATTTCGGGTGTGGGTCAACAACCTTCTCGCTTCGCCAATCTGATCCATTGCACTGGCGTGTTCATTTCCTTCAATCAGTGCTGCCTGAACCTGTTCCAATGACTGTCTGAATTCGATCGCATTTGACAGAAGTTCCAGTTCCGCCTTGATTCGTGATTCTTCTTCGGGATCGGTCAGGCCGACTGCTGCTATCTGGTCGAATTCTGACTGGCAAACGAACAGCTCTCTTTGACGAGACCTTTCATCGCCGCCCAGCTCCGCAAGTCTTGCCCGCGCCTGCCTAAGTCTCGACCTCGCATCGTGCAGCCGCGAATGATCTACGGAACAGAAACTATCTAATGTCGCGGCCTGTGCCGTCGTGGAATACAACAACAGCGCATCATGCTGACCGTAAATGTGAAACAAATCGACACTTAAATCCCCCAGATCGCCAGCACGTGCTATTGAATTGTTTATGTAGGCCCGTGAGGGTTCAGACGCGGAAATTTGACGAACGACTACGGTCTCCGAGTCAGCCGCATAAAAGCGTCCCTCCACCCTCGCAGTTGTGTAACCCGACCTGATCAAATTGGTGTCGGCTCTCTGACCGCCAAGCAAAGATAGGGCATCCACAATTAGAGTCTTGCCAGCACCGGTTTCACCACTGATTACGGTCATTCCGGGACCCAGTTGAATGGTCATATCATCGATGACCCCAATATTCACCACGTGTAGTTCGTCAAGCACCTCTATACCACCGTGACTCCGCAGCGAATGCTGTCACTCCCCCATCCGCTTTGAATGCAGCCCAAACTTCTTTTTCAGAATTTGATGAAAATCGCGATTCGCGAATGTTACAAGATGCGCCGAATTTCCATTTACGGTGCACCTTACCAAGTCACCCGGGTCGAGAATCACCTTGCGCGATCCATCCACCATTGCAGCCGCGGATGGCCCGTCAGCAAGCGTCAACTCAACTGTCTCAATCGGATCCAAAACTAATGACCTGTCAAAAAGCATGTGTGGGCTTATAGGAGTCAAAATCATGGCCCTCAACCTCGGAGAAACTACGGGCCCTCTGGCTGAGAAACTGTAAGCGGTTGATCCCGTCGGCGACGAGACTATTAATCCGTCCGCCTCGTAGGTAAGGAAGTGGGTCGCTCCAAATGCGACATCAACCCTTATCACATGGCCTGAGTCCAGCTTCTCGACGACGAGATCGTTGAGTGCGATGTATTGTCTACGCGATGAAGGCTGAGCATCCCCAATTTCGAATGTGGACTCGCCTCTTTCGACCTCAATTGCAAGCGTCATGCGCTCCTCAAGGGAAAACTCACCCGCAAAAAACCTCTCCAAGGCACGAAATAGTCCTTCCGGAACAATCTCGGTTAAATACCCGAGCGAACCGAAATTCACGCCTAAGACAGGAATCGGTAAAGGCAGAACCTTGTCGATTGCCCTAAGCATTGTGCCATCACCACCCAGGGATACCACCAGATCAAGAGCGTTTTCCGAACCGCTTTCACCCATATAGACAGCACGGTGGCCTCTGTGACCCAACCACTCGTCTAGCTCGGCCGCCTTCTGACGCGCACTCTCACGTTGGGGATGATAAACAATGCCTACATTTGCCATTGGCTACAAACTAACAAATCCTAATGACCTTTGATCTCCTCCCACAGGATAAATGCGCGGAATTCCTCAGATCCTGCGGGAATGCCGCCAATCCTCACGGCGATTGAAACTTTAGGGACAGCTTGCACGACACAAATGGGCTTTGCTCGCGGTATCCATCTGCGCACTTCAACCGTTGAGCCCGTAGCGAGAGTGTTATGTGGCACATTTATGTGCGAACCTACTTTGGAGGTATAGACGGTGCGCTACTAGACCGCTCGGCCGTTGAAATTCTCTTTGCCGGTGTGTTCGCACTTTTAGCAGGTCTGGGATATGCGATTGGGATTTACAGGTCCCACAACGACTGTGGGCAGTGGCAGAACTCTAATCCTCGATTGGCTAAGGGAACAAACAACGCTGGTGGATACTCCCTGGGTTACGTATTTCCTGGGTAGGACAGTCTCCCGGCCTTTCCACGATCGCCCCAGACCCCAAGTATGATTCCTAGGACATGCAATTCAGTTTTGGAGGATCAGTTCCCGACTGAGTCTGCTCCCACGCGTGCAATCTCATTATCGATCAAGGCAGTGCAGTATTCAATCGTTTGGCCTGAACCTTTCGAAAGGTGAAAGAAAAACTCCACATTGCCCTGGGTTCCTCTCACTACCGACACCCCAATTGCTTTCACTATCGCTCCGCAGAGAAGAAATTCTTCCGCAACAGCAATTAGAGATTCCCGCCAGAGTAAAGGATCTTTGATGACCCCTCGAGTCCGGGAAGCATCCTTTCGGCCCACTTCAAACTGGGGCTTCGCCAGAATCAGCAGCTCACCATCTCGCAATGTCAAGTCAAGCAATTCCTTGGCCATAATTCGAACAGACGTGAAGGAGACATCAGTAACTACAAGTGGAAAACCTTTTCCGTCAGGATCCTTAAAGTCTCTAATATTGGTCTGCTCGAAGCTAACGACCCGCAGATCATTTCTGATCTTTTCGTGAAGCTGATTGGTACCAACATCCACCGCATAGACCCTGCCAGCGCCATGTTGAAGCAAACAGTCTGTAAAGCCGCCGGTTGAACTCCCCACATCAAGTACCCGCAGGCCCTTCACTTCGATATCGAAGCGTTTCAAAGCGCCCTCTAATTTCATTCCGCCACGAGAAACGTAGGGGTTGGTAGCAGTTATGCGAAGTTGGTCGTTGACCTTAACCTGGCGCGAAGCCTTGACAGCTACCGAGCCATTGACCAAGACTTTCCCTTGCCTAATGAGCTCGGCAGCATTCTCGCGTGAACTCACGAAACCTCTGTCCACCAGGGCAAGATCTAACCGTGTAGCAGAGCGCATTTTGATGGAACCCATCATATATCAGGCAGGTTGTACCAAGGTCTACAAACGAAGAGTCGAACCGGAAAACCGCTCTAAATCCGAAGAAGTCCGGCGGAAATCAGGGTTTCTTTGTGTCGTCATCGCCCGCCGTCTTTGCAACCGTGGCACTCTTAATTGAACCTGCCCTACTTCTTCCCTTTGGGATTGGCGCAGTAGTTGTACCTTTAGTTTCAGCCTTCACCCTGGTTGCGCCCCCTACCCTGCTTGAGCTGGCGCGTCGTGGCTTAGCAGCAGCTGGTTTCACCGTCTCCGTGTCAACTGTTGGTGCTACCTTGACTTTTGTCGCTTCGCCAGCGGACTCCGTCTTAGGGATCTGTCGGATAAGCGAATTCATCATTTCAGTTAGCCTTGCAAGGTCCTCTCGAATAGAAGACATCTTTCCAAGATCCTGACTGAGTGATAACAATCTGTCTGAAAACTTTCCGAACTCTTCTTTAGATATTGCATTGGCGGCACGCAATTGCTTTTCCATCTCCTTGCGCAGCCCGTTGATCAAGAGCTCAGTGTTCTCGCGGCTCTTCCTTGCAGTATCCTCGAAGATCTCACGCATTTGATTGCGCTGCACTTCGGAGATGTGCGCAACGTCACGCAAAGCCTCTTCCGCCTTTGCCTGAGCAATCTTGGCCACGGAAAGCCCAGTTTCTACCAGCTTTCCAAGTTTCTGAGAACCATCTTTAGCTGCCATCATTCCATCCTTCCCAGATAGACCACATGCTAAGAATACCATGCATCGTATAACAATTGCATGAGTCCTTTTTTGGCGGGATCTTATTGCGGTCCTTGGCGTCTCCTCCCCCTGCCAGCTGTTGCATTAGTCAGGACCTGCTCACACTCAAAGTCCAGTGTCAAATCAGCGAAACCGGTTGCGGGGAGCGAGGAAACACACTGACATCAAAATTGGGCAGTCTGAAACCCGAACCCTTTGACTTCGGTAATGGACGCAATCAAACTGAACTGCTTCGGCACTCCCCCATACAAAACTCTCATTAATAACTGGGTCTACTTGGTACCAATATTTGCCCATCTGGTTTTGAAATTCAGGTCGAATAAAAGAAGCTCCAGTTTGCCGGCTTCAGTTTGCACCACTCCGTAGTGTCACAACGACATGACATAGTATGGAATAAGAGAGAAACAGAGAAAAACATTATGGTGAGAAATAGCCGATCAAGTCAGTGGATTGAGACCTCGAGGGGATATCGACTATCCAGCGGAAATAT
>JAJYDM010000057.1 GCA_021777475.1 Actinomycetes bacterium
ATGCCAAGTCCATCAAGGGAATACCAGGTGAACATGAGAAGCGATCATACATCGCCTGGCATGTGACTAGGACTGACTAAATTCCCCACTCAGATCCCAAGATCCGGTTTATTGACTCCGCACAAGGCATCAGTGTCCTAATCGACCCAACCTGAAGACGATTGACCCGATCTATTGTGCAGCAGGGTCAAACCGTCATACCCTTGAATTGCATCTGGCGCACCTAGAATCCTTCATTCCAATCCGTTACGCGAGTTTGACGAATTGAACTTCTAGACAATGCGATTCCTCTCTGCCCTAATTGTCGGACGAGATTACAGCAACAATCGCACCTTGGGTATCGATAATTGTGGCCCGGATTGACCCATATTTAGCCACATGCGCTGCATGCACTACTTCAATATCAGGTGCCAGTCGCAAAAATTCTAACTACCCGTGACATGTTCCTAAAATACTCTTTATGGAACTCGTAACAACCTCGCTTGAGATTGGCTTGGATATTTCGACGGTAAAGAGTTAGTGGAATGGGCGGTAGGGGTATAACGAGGTCAGCTCTCGACCTCGTTATACCCTTTTCGCCAGATTAGGTTCAGGCTCTTGTAAGTCATGACTACTTCAGTGGCCTGATTTGTGAGAGTGTGTGCAAATTGCACCCGACCGCTATCATTCGCCGAAGTCAAACTTTTTTCAGCAATCTCCACGCTAAGCGTCAAGGTGTCTCCAGGTCGCACTGGGCGTCGCCACCGTAGCTCATCGACACCAATCCCAATTTTCATCGACTCTTCTACCAAGCCCAGCCTTAGAAACAGCCACCAGGCAATGCTAAGCGTGTGGAACCCTGACGCAATAAGACCCTTAAAGGATCCATTCTCGGCATGTACGCGATCAATGTGCATCGACTGTGGATCATATGAGTGGGCAAAGGTGATTATTTCAGCTTCAGTGAACGTCCGTCCTTTACCGACAAAAGTTTGGCCCACCTCAAAATCATCAAAATACATCGACATCACTATCTCCTATCTTGTCGAGTTTCGCTGTGCATTGGACTATGTGACTAATGAATCTACCTCAGAGGATTTCAGGAGTTGGGAGAAGAAAAACTCCTTGGTCTTCAATACAGATTCTGCCAAGTAGTCGTTGCGATGATCGGCGTATCCGCCAGAATAGAGATCAGTTGCGCTTTGAGACGCGGACTCCCACCACACAGGCCAATTTGTGGTCATTAGGTATCGGATTCTTGATTCGAGTGTTCCTCTCAGATCAGGAGTTGCGCTGGATAGTTTGGGCGGGAAACGCTTATTCTCATCTACGTCAAGCCTAAATGCGTCACGGACAAAAATAACGAAGTGAAGTGGCTCTGAAAGGTCCATAATATTTAAAATCAAGCTACCGCTAGACGCTCCATTGTACATAGCATCACATCAAGCTACAACTGTATAAGATCCTACTAATGGTCCTGCAGAGGAGCATATACCCTGGGTGCCAAAGACATAACCTGACTGGCCGAATGCTTGCGTTGCCTCAGCTGTGTAGTCTCCAAAACCATAGATCGCATAAAACCCAGTAATCCAGTTATTTTCCGAGATCGAACTGTCCCACTCAAATTGCGTTGACCGGATGTATGTAGTATTTTCGACATCAGCTCCCCACTCGTAGTAAAAGGCTTGGTTGAACTGGGAAGCGTGTTGAGAACTTGCCAGGGGGACATCGCACGGCCGCTATGCGCCTACGACGACTACCGCCATTTCATTGCCTGGCGAGCTGCTGTCCGAAGGGCCACTCACTGGTCGCCTTCGTGAGCATGCATACTGGCCGGTTATTCCACCGTCCGGAATAGCGAGTACGTGATCGTCCCCTCGACGAACTCCATGGCCGACGCCGCCGCCGCGTAGCCGGTGTCTTGTAGCGTGCGGGCCTCGTGCTCCTCGTAGGCGCTGAGGTCGTCGTAGGTGTAGACGAGCCGCACCGAGTTCATCGGACCCGACAGCCCCTGGAGGACGCGAGGCAACGTGTAACCGTGATCGCGGGCGTACTCCAGGTAGCGTTCCAACCCTTGTGCGAATGTGGTTAGCCTCCCCTGGGCCACGCGTCCGTCAACGTGGATCTCGACAGTCATCTGCTTCACCAACCTTTGACCAACCGTGCAGGATCAATGTCACTCGTTCTCGATGCTACTAGCTCACGCTCCTCAGTCCAACGCGAGGTGCCATAGAGGATCTTAGGATTTGAACGTGTGCGCCTCACTACCATACTTCGGCATGAGTGCGGTCGTCAATGGTCACGAGCATCTACCTTTCGCTAGCGATCTTCGCTCACAAACCCGTAACACCTTTCGCCTTGACGGCTATCCAAATCAATCTCCCATTTCTTTCGTGCTTACTCTTATCTTTTCGTTGCTTCTGACCATCATTATTGATCGTTCAGAAACAAATTCTTCCTAAAAGAATTGTCTTGGTCGCAAGTTTTGATATTCAGTAGTCGAAAGATTGGTAAATGGGCGCTACGGATGGAGCTATGGACGACAGCGTCATGTTCCAGAGGCGTGTCGATGACGATGCACAGGAAGTCATTTCCCAACTCGTCCAGAAACCAGTGGAAGTCCTCGCCCGAGTCGGCCAGCAGAGTGCAGTGGTAGCCGGTCGGTTGTACAGCCGTAGTCGTCCTCCCGCTCCGTCCTTTACGCTTGGTGACTACGAGTAACATGGTGTGAAGCACTCACTACAAGTAGGATCCAGATGAGAACGTATATCAATGGCATAAATCAATAACAGGCAAAGTGCGCACTTTGTCAACATTACCGTTGACGCTTGCTCACCGCCACGTGGCACACTCGCACGGGCTCGCTCGTGCGAGTGTCACCCTCTGGACTTGCAAGTTAGTGCTCCAAGTCCATGAAAGCTGCTATGATGTCAGGTGCCTCGAAAGCTCTTACAGCGGCCTGGTGTCACTTGCTTCAGGATTCCCACCGCGACGAAACGTGTCACGGCTTCGTCCGTGTGGACGAAACTCCTGCTGATCGGTTGGTCGTCCTTCTGACCGAAATTACCGGGGGCGCCAACGAGGAGCCGGAGGAGAAGGTCCGCCAACTTCCTCCATCGTCACACTGATTTTGTCATTCACCTGGGTATCTATCGGGGATGTATGCTCCATAGAGGATCAACGTTTTAGCGCATCCTCCTGCGACAGTAGGGACACATCAATCGTTGCCACAAGTGGCAAAGTTACGGTTATCTCTGCTTAAGGGCATGCACACCGAGGGCAGACCTAGGGAGTCGGAAACATTCTTGTCACAGGATATTGCATAATTTCAATAACTGTGTTATCTATAGATCCATGGATAACTCAAACACCTATGAAGCACCAGGCGTCATCTATGAACAACTGGCACGGATTGGTAAGGTTGTAGTACATCCAAAGCGCATCGAGCTGCTTGACCTACTTTGCCAAAGTGAACGAAGCATGGAGGCGCTTGCGGCAGCGACAGGCCTCAAACTCACGACGGCCTCAGCACACCTCCAGATCATGCGACAAGCACGATTGGTCGACACTCGCAGGGATGCCAATCGTGTCTACTACAAAGCAGCAGGCGAGGAAGTCTGCCGGTTCATTGCAGCTCTCGGCGACCTTGCTCAGGCTCGGCTCGCCGAGGTGAAACAAATACTGTCAGAAATCGGGTCCCATACTGAAACCACCCAACGGGTGAGCCGCGCCGAGCTCCTAAGTCGTGTACGTGCCGGTGACGTGGTGGTACTAGACGTGCGGCCGACGCAAGAGTACCAGGCTGGACATATACCCGGCGCTATTTCCCTACCACTTGAGCATCTGGAAGCACGTTTGGACGAGTTCGACCCTCAAGTCGAGATTGTGGCCTACTGCCGTGGTCCTCTGTGCCTGCTCGCTCCTCAAGCAGTAGCAACCCTCCAGAAGCATGGTCGACAAGCCCGATGTCTCGAGGATGGCATGCCCGAATGGCGCCAAGCCAACCTACCAGTGGCAGTTGGGTCGGAAGTAAACGTATGGCAGGAATTTTCTCCAACTGCAATGACTGAATAAGCGAGGTTACAATGAAAGTACTAGTTATTCTAAATGATCCACCCTATGGCACCGAAAGATCCTACAACGGGTTGCGTTTGGCTGGCTCATTGGCCCGCCGCGATGGCGTCGATGTTAGAGTCTTCCTCTTTGGTGACTCTGTCGGCTGCGCTGTCGCCAACCAAAAAGTACCTGATGGTTACTACCATCTAGATCGCATGGTTACCTCAGTGCTCCGGCACGGTGGCTCAGTCGGCTGCTGTGGCACCTGCATGGAGGCACGAGCTATCGACGAAGGCGCCCTGGTGAATGGCGCACGACGTTCGACGCTTGAGGAGTCTGCCGACTGGACAATCTGGGCTGACAAGGTGGTCAGCTTTTGAGTACCCTCATTTGCCAGATGAGAACTAGATCCGAAACTGTGATGCTCTCGGACCCAATCCACACGAATGTTCCCCAATCATGAAAGAGACGGTGTTCAATGACTAAACGAATACAAATACTCATTGTGGGTGGTTCATTTGGCGGCCTTACCACCGCCTATGAACTGCGCCGTCACCTCGGCCCCGATCGAGCGGAAATTACTCTTATATCCAAAGACGAGCGCTTTACATTCGTGCCTTCTCTGACCTGGGTGGCAATGGGATCGCGCAAGCTAAGCGACATCTCCTTTGACCTCGCTGGACCGCTCGCAGGTAAGCAGGTGAAATTCGCTCATGAAACCGTGATCGCAATCGATACCGAGCAAAAATCAGTGACGACAACAGTGGCAGAGCATCGATACGACTTTCTCATCATTGCCACCGGTCATCGCAGCGCGAACGAGGCTGTAGAGGGTCTTGGACCTTTTGATGGGCCTGGCCACTCACCCATGTCTCCCCGAGAAGCCGAAGAACTAGCTAGCGCAGTCCAGGGACTGCTTAGACAACCAGGTCCGATCGTGGTTGGGGCGGCTCCGGGCGCCAGTTGCATAGGACCCGCCTACGAACTGGCCTTTGAACTCGATCACCTGTTGCGCCGACGAAAGCTGCGTCACTTGGTCCCGATGACATTGGTTACTCCCGAACCTTTCCTTGGACACATGGGAATGGGCGGAGTGGGCAAGATCCGCCAACTTCTCGAAGGTGAAATGGAGGAGCGTGAAATCAGATATCAAACTTCTGCAGCAGTAACAAAGATAACTGCTGAGGCAGTTGAAGTTCAGGAATTGCGTCCGATTGAGTCGGTGCTTTCAATCGTAATTCCCCCGTTGGCCGGCATCGATGCCGTGGCAAAAAGCCCTGGCCTTTCTAACCCAAAAGGATTTATCCCTATCGATAAACACTATCGTCACCACTCTGCAGAGGGTGTCTATGCAGTTGGAGTCGCGGTCGCCTTACCGCCGGAAGGAGAAACACCTGTTCCAGTCAACTTCCCAAAGACAGGTCACATGACCGAGCAGATGGCACGCATTGCCGTGGCCGACATTGTCGCCAGAGTCAATGGAACGGAAGCACCATCTGCTGAACTGTCAGCCCGCTGCATACTGGATATGGGGAATCGCGGTGCCTACATCAACGTGGATCCAGTGCGACCACCACGCAACCGAATACCTACCGTTTCAGAAGGGTGGCAGTGGCTCTTAGCCAAGCGTGCCTTTGAGCGGACCTATCTATGGCATGCCCGTCGTGGCAGGAAGATGCCGACCACACTTGGATGGTGATCCGATGACTTCAAGAAGTTGTCTAACTGAATCGATGGTCCACTCAGTCGTTGCAAGCGTACTGCTGGGTCCGCTGCCATGAACTCTGCTGGTAACCTCCTACCCGCGATCAAAGAAGTGTTGGTCGTGTGTGCACATCCCGACGACGAGTCCTTTGGACTTGGCTCGGTAATCGGCATTCTGTCAGAGCAGGCAATAAAAGTACGGGTATTATGCTTCACCCACGGCGAGGCCTCCACCCTTGGTGACTCCAGCCGCCCGCTCTGGGAGGTCCGCTCCGAAGAGTTCAGCTCAGCTGCGAACATACTCGGCATCGAAGATGCAGAACTGCTGTCATATCCCGACGGACATCTTGCCGAAGTGTCGGTAGAGGAACTGGCACATCAGGTTGAACAAGTACTCGGAAATGCGGAGTTGCTCTTAGTCTTTGACGAAGGTGGAATCACCGGGCACCCCGACCATAGCAGTGCAACCCAAGCAGCAATCCAGACAGCGGAGCGGTTCGGCCTTCCAGTGCTCGCCTGGGCACTGCCCGAAACTGTCGCCTTAAAACTCAACTCCGAGTACGGGACAAACTTTGTGGGACGCCCGGAATCTGAAATCGACATCGTCATCGACGTAGACCGCGGACGGCAGAAAGTCGCTATCGCATGTCACGCTAGCCAATCATCTCACAATCCGGTGCTTTGGCGCCGCCTAGAACTGCTGGGAACCGAGGAGTATTTACGCTGGGTGATGAAGAGATGACGACACGTTACGGTGACCAGCCGCCGACACCAAATAAGAGGTCAACAAACAAAACAGTGCCACTCGGAATGCTTGGACTGTTGGCTATACAGTTCTTACTGGGCATGGGCGTCAATCTGTATGTGACACTGCCGTCAACTGGGTTCGTCATGGCAGAAATGATGTACAGTGGGCCGCTCGTGATGGTCCATATGATACTCGGCATGCTCCTGGTAGTCGGAGCGGTGTTCGCTATAGTTGCAGCACTTGCATATGGCCCGTGGGCGATAGTCTGTGCGTTCATCTCCCTTGGAGGCATTCTCGTCGCCGGAGTCGGGGGTGTGATCTTTCTCATGGGTGGCCAGAGCAACGGTGCATCTTTCCTGATGGCAGTCGGATTTCTCATCGCAGTTGGTGGCTATGTCGTTGAACTCGCGAAGGCCAATTGAACTGTTAACAGTTAACAGTTATTCTCCATTACAGCACTACACCTCACGTGCGCCCTATCGTTCCGAGTCGGATGAGCAAAGAGCCCCCGAGGCGCAAACCTCCCCTCGCGGAGTCGGTGTCTTTTCAATACTGCTACACAACCAAGCTGAGCGCACTACGCCTCGGGGCTACGTTGACATCAACAAATATTCCCAGATTAATGGCCGTCATTTGTAATGTAACTTTGCCAGAATGAGGTGCTGTGGCGCAGTGAGACGTTCTGAGATGATTCGATAGTTTGAGCCGATCGTCATCTCGATGTATATATTTGCTGCCGGATTATCAAATGCAATTTCAGTAGACGTGCCAGTATGTCCCAGAACGACGACTCCGGCTCTCGATCTGCCGGAGCCAAAAGGATAACTGGATAGCAATTCTGCTCCAGAAACGACTCCGGAGCTGGTGAAAGATGGCTCCGTTGTATTGCTGGTAACAGTTTGTTGCACCACCACCGACTTCACACTTCGCATGGCTGCCGCAACTTCGTGGAGAATAGTCTTGTTTGTTTTCGGCGGCCAAGGCACCTCAAAGGTAGCAGTGCCGCCTGTAAATTCTTTGGCTTGGATATCTAGAGACAAATGGTTTATTCCCGTAGCCCAATTCGCGTTAGTCACAAAGCAGCCTTGTCCACATTGAAGCCAGTTCAGTTTTTCAGTCCGTTGATTTGCGGTTTTGAGGCTTCCCAATAGTTGAAAAGCTTGGGTGGAGCTTGAATTCGAAAGCGAGCCTAAGTTAGGGGCTTGCAATGAAACCTCGAGTCGTCCTTTGCTGGCTTGAACAAAGGCGTTTATTTCACCCGCCATAGTTCCTAGCGGTATGATTGGAGTACTGACTGGTGGCGGTGGGGATACGTGCAAAAAGATGGGTCGCCCGAGTGCGGATGGCATGACAAAAAGTGCGGGAGCGACACCGACGGCAATGGCTATCAGTCCACTAAAAGCGGCAGCTCGGTGTAGCAGTAGTTTGGTTGTCTTAGTCAAAGACAACGGAGGGAAAAGATTCTGGTAGTTGAGGCGGCCAACCACTAGTCGAATACGTTTCAAAGCTGTCCTATTCGAACGGGTAATTTCGCCTGTAATTAGCAAAGTTAGTAGCGGTAAGTTGAGATTGGGATCTGTTCCAACGCCACCGAGAAAACCAAAGTCTTGACTTAGCCACCATACCATCACCAGCCACAACCCTGTCGCCCATGACCAAGCGCGTATAGCATGTCCTGATATTAGTCCAACCCCGAGAAACGTCATGACAGCAATTATCCCAACATTCCATAGATCAGGATATGCTGCTGCCGAGCGAGAAATGAAAGCTATTGGAGCGGAAAGAAAAGCTGGCTGCGGAGTCTCTGCCATTGCGGAAAACATCGACGACAGAACATGCGAGTCCCAAAATCCTTCAAATGGGATGGCTTGTAGCACAGCACCAAAAAGTAGTACGACACCGAGCCCAGAGCGAATGAACATGGGAACCTCGCCATCTTTCCAAGTTCGAACGGGCAGAAGAAGTAACATAGCCGCTGCCGCATATATCAACACCGGTCCGGGTGCTCCAAACAGTTCGCTAGTTCCAGGAGCAAAGAGTCGGCCTAATGCTTCTCCCCCCACCCAAACTGCCAGTGTCCATCCCAACGAAATCCATAGGCCTATCCTGCCCACAATCGTGTCCTTGCCAGCCAGAATGGTTATTCCCAGCCCGATCTGAATCAGGATGGTCGCGACATCGAAAACCACTGCATGGTCCTGCCATAAGTAGGCTTCCCACCGTATAAGATCCTGGAGCCACCACGGTTGCGAGTGGTCAAGAGGTGCAATAACCTGGGTCGCGAAGTTTCCTGCCATCGCAGGTTGTGCTTGCAATGCGCCGTCTAAAATCCACATACAACCAAGTGCGGAGCGAAGAAAGCCTCGTCCTCTCAACTCTTTGGCCTCTGTTGTCCAACGACCATTTTGCGAGAATCCACTCACGCGGTTTCGCAGAGTCCATGGAACAACGAACATCACGACTGCTACAACCGCCCATATCCCAATCTGTATTGCAAGGTCAAGATAAAAACCCGGCAGTGCTAGCGTTTGTGTCCCACCCATTCCGGGCACGCTTTCTCCTCTCAATAATTTTCGCCTAATGGGCAACTACGAGGTCTGACAAATACCAAAGCACTAAGAGACTATGAAACGTCCCCACATACCTTGTTGTGCATGGCCTGACACAGGACAGATGTAGTAATAGGTTCCCGGGCCGGGTGCAGCAAAAGTAATAGTTGCTCCATGCCAGGTACTGCCCGAGGGTGGCGCTACCGGCATAATGAACGCGCCCGGCGAAGCCACCGCACCGGTCATCATGGCCATACGGGGATATGGAGGAGCAGCCGTAGTGAGTTCCCATCCATGGTTTTGTCCTGGGTCCCCATCGGCGAAGACCAATGTTATTTGAGATTTTTCAGGCACGATTATTGTGGGATTTACCTTACCGTCGACCTGCCAAAACATTCCAGGACGCCCTGGAGGTGCACCAACCGCGATGATTTCTGCGTGAGGACTGATATAGTGCACGGTATTTCCATGCACTGTTGCACCTTTAGCAACATTCTGTGTTAAATGCTGAAGTTCTAGGGGAGTAAAGGTTTGACTTAAGTTGTTAGAACCTCCAGAGCCCATTATTCGTTGTCCGCCACCCATGTTACCAAAGGGGTTCCCTGTGCCCGAAGGATTTACCCTATTGCGGTTTAGAAACAAACCCGAGTTACCGAATCCGAGCAGTACCATTGTGCCGAGTAGCAGCAAAATAATTGCTGACCCAATGGCTATTGGTATTGAATGCTTCCGGCGCATCATAACCTCCCAATCGTTAGAAACATAAGAGCCAAGGCAAGAACCAGAGCAGAGATTACAGCTGTGCGCAGACCTCTAGATGAGGACTTGCGGCGTTCTTGTCTCAGTCGAAGAAGACCCTGCCACACAAGGGCATACGCTGACAGAACGGCTACAAACGGCGCTCCATGGTGAACGTGTCTGACAGGAATAAGGTTGAGTGCGGTGGCACCTAGAACAAGAGCTGTGGCTGATTCCATTAATTGAACTGGTATTCGCCACATCCCGACTCGGCGATCCGAGCACCATAAGCCAAAGAGGGATTCCGTCGGCCTCCCAGCACAGCAACCAGTGAAAAAACATCCAAGTCTGTCAATGGTCAAGTCGAGCATTATACCGGGAGTCGATGCGTCGAGAACTGTTGCTACTGGCTGGTACAAAATTCTAAGCAGGACTGGGAATACAACAACGATTCCCGCCACCATGTCCTGAATACACCAGCCCTCTCGGCGTCGTTCATCAACATGAAGTGCGATGAACGAACCTTTTGCACCAATAACGCCGGTTAAGAGTCCCACAAAAGAAGCTATCAAAATACTTCCGGCGTTCAACTTCAATGATTCGGCTACCCCAATTTGGACCGACAGAGTTGAAACAATTCCGACTCCCACTAATACTGCCCAGCTTTCCAGGATGACAGCAGGGGGATGTGCAAATGGCGCAAGAAGGGTGTTAACTGGTGATGCCGGTGCCGCAGACACCTTCCACTTCTTCCAAGACCAGACAGCACGAAACACTGGCGAAACTGCCTGACCACTCCTTGATGCGGGTCCGCGTTGTCCCGAAATCGCCTCTTGAGGAAACCAAGGTGTCACAACATGTCCTCCGTTGTATAGCCTTGCGGACGCAAGTTTTGCTCTCCATATGTCTGACTAATAGATAGCTCGGGTAGCTAACTACGACACAGTGTAGTAGTACGGATAGTTTAGATACCACCGACGGCGAAAAATTCCAACATCGTTTCAGGTTGTCACATCAAACGAACGGTTCCGGGGTTATCCTGTGACTTGGGAGTTAAAGACGACAGTGGTCGACCATCAACAACAGTAGGTGCATCTGGCTGACCCAGGCACTGGTCGCCATGGCTGCAATGAGTTCGAGTAAGATACCTGGTGTATAGAGCAGACCACGTAATCCAAATGAAGGATCTGGAAGAGGTACCTCAAGGGCTTTCAATCGTTCGACAATAGTATCGGCTTCTGAGAAACCGGCAAGAGCAGGATCAATCCGCATACCAGTGGTTCGCAGAAGTGCTGAGCGAACGTGGAATCGACCATCGGGCAGATTTGAGGCAGCTATTTCGTCTGCCCAACGCTCAACTCCCAGTCGCAGGGCGTCGGCACTGCGACGAACTAAAGCAAATTTGGCAAATGCCCCTTCTACTGCGGAGGCGAGCGAAAGATAACGATGGTGAGAATAATCCAGGTGCGCCCGTTCGTGATGCAAGATAGCTGTGATTTCCGCGTCTTCAAGTGACCTTAGAAGACCTTCCGAGATCAGTACTTGCCCTGGATTGCCTTTGACGCAGAGTGCCACCGGCAGCGTAGTTCCTAGGACAACAAGCTCATGCTGACCAAGTTTGCTGTGATCGCCGACGAATGCCTCTACCCTAGTCATTGCGCGAGTACGCCGAATTTGCGTTATTGTCCGGATCGCGAGTATTGCCACTCCTGTAGCTACTAACAATGCCGCCCACCCGAGTAAAATCCCACCAGGAGCTTCACGCGCCATCATAGCCATACAATCAGAGCTACAACCGCTATGGTCATTAGCTACCAATGAGGTAGCGCCTAACGCAAGCAACCCAATTTCAACAAGAACTAGGCCGGTACCAAGAGCGAAGACACACAATAGGGTCCAACTGCGGGCATCTATTCGTGAGCTTATAGACCGGAATATTCCTGGAAGAACTAGAAGGGAAAAACCTGCAATAATAAGAAGAGGCGACATCTCAGTTCTCCCCCAGAATTTTCCGCAGTCGCTCCTGGTCGGCAGGGGTCAGAGCACCCACGAAATAGCCAAGTGCTTCGGGACGGTTAGACGCTGCTGCTAACACTTCCTCCATTCGGGCTGCTATATATTCCTGCCGACCGATTGAAGGCCAATACGTGAAGGCCCGGCCCTCTTTACGCCTTTCAAGACGGCCCTTGTTCCACAGCCGAATCAATATAGTGAGGACGGTGCTGTATGCGACCGAATGCTGTTCCACCAGTAAGGCATGGACTTGGCCCGGCGTAAGGGGTTCGTGTTGGTTCCACAAAATTTCCATAATCACGGCCTCAAGCTTGCCCATCGCCAGCCTGCCCATACTCGCTCTCCAGTCTTTTCTCAGTATTACAAGTACGAAATGCTAATTTTTGATTACACGCCAGCTTAGACCGTGCCGCAAGTTTCCTCGAATACGTAAAGAGAGTTCTCACACGCACCCACACAATTGACGTGTACGGCCACGGGAAACGAAGTCACCAGTCGGCCTACGAGAGGCGTGCCTCCGGAGGGTTCGCCGATCCCGACGGTAACGTGTGGGAGATAGCACACAACCCTGGGTGGACCCTCAGCGACAACGGCACGGTCACGATCTAACGTCAACAGCCGAGGCTATGGCTCCCGGTTACAGATCATGAGTAGACAGCTTTAGAGCCGCGCAGCGACAGCTCAGAAATCACCTCGCAATGCCGATACACACCCCTGAGCTCAAAATCAACTGAATTTTGGAGCGGATTAGGTACAGGTAATCATGTCCAATTTTCTAGTCTCAACCCGTGAACTCGGCCAAACTCTCTCGTGTTATTCGTAACGAAAATGGCATTTATGGATAATGCGTGTGCTGCGATCATGGCGTCCAGCGCACCAATAGGTTGGCCAATCTGTTCGAGGCCAGAGCGAACACGGCCATACTCCCAAATCGCTTTTTCTTCGAATGGCAGAATTTCTAGTGGAGATAAAAACATTTCCAAGGCTCGCTGGTTTCGCTCCGATCCACTTTTGATAACTCCGTGGGCCAATTCGGCAGCACTAACACTGGACAAGGCGATTACTCCCAGGCTCTCCTCCCGGAATCGGTCCAATACCTGCGGTGGTTTGGCATTTATGATGTAGATGCAGATATTGGTATCGAGCAAATAGGTCATCTACCTGCAATCTCTGGGCGTACTTCAGCGACCGGCTGGTCTCTATGTAGTTTGAATCCTGGTTCAAATTCAGCTAGCGCCGCTTCTAGAATATCCCAGGGCCTATCCATCGGCAGTAAAAGCACGCCGTTGCCGAAATGGCGGATAATCACTTCTTTATCCGAAAAGCGATATTCCTTTGGCAATCGAACTGCCTGACTGCGTCCGGTTTGAAATACTTTAGCGGTATCCATTAATTTCCTCGCTCTATGGTATATATTCATAGTATATATCACGGGGCCGGGAATCGCCTCTATTGGTCGACAACATAGCGTTCGATGATCACGAGCGCCACCGAGGAAGCACTGCCTACTGCCATGCTTCGGGTTATGAGATCTATCTTGACTGTCTATGAGGTCCAATACTGTCCTCCATCGTCGCCCTAATTTTGCCATTCACCTGGGTGTTTATTGTACGTACATGCTCCATGTAGGATCAGCGTTTTAGCGGATCATCTCCCAATAGTAGGGATGGATTAGGGATGGAATCATTTTTGGCCCGATTGGCGTGGCTGCAGTCGCTGCTGCTCTTTAGCCCATGGAATTTCCACAATATTCGGGACACAACTACGCCAGATGTGTCA